>JAEYXR010000067.1 GCA_023431215.1 Bacillota bacterium | reverse complement strand
GATATTTCTCAGCCGGGCATTGCTGCGTCTGGCGTAGTACCAAAGCGGTGGGAGCCAATGCCTTTAGGCATTGGCTCCCACTAAGTCAGAAAAAAGGAAAATGAAAAAGCATGTTAATTTAGGTTTTGGCAATAAAAGCAACACCTACACAGCCCGGGCCGGTATGGGTACCAATAACAACCCCGATATCACAAAATGCGGGGTCTTGAATTTGGCAGTGTTTACCCAGGGCATCAGAAACCTCTTTTAACCGCTGTGGACACTGTGCGGAGCCGATAACAAGGGGATAGCTATTGTCTGCGCTCTGCTCATTTACCAGCTTGCAAACAATGTCCAATGCTGCGCCGGAGCCTCTGGCTTTGCCTGCCATAGAAATTTCACCATGTCGAACCTCCAGAACAGGCTTTACCTGTAACAGCCCGCCCACAACAGCAACTGCATGGGGCAGGCGCCCGCCCTTGTGCAGATACTTAAGGGTGTCTACCACTGCAAACAGACGCAGGCGGGGAGCAACCTCCTGCAAAAGTCTGGCGGTTTCTTCTGCGTCGGCTCCTTTTTGACGCTGCTCCAGTGCAACGCGCAGCAGCACCTGGCTGCCAAAGCTGCCGCTTCCCGTATCTACCAAATAAATGTTGTCACGGCCCAGCTGCTCTTTGGCAATGGTTGCCGATTGGTAGGTGCCGCTGAGCTTTTGAGAAAGGCAAATACAAATAATATCTTGTTCTGCCGGTACACCTTCAAAGGCATCCACAAAGGCTCCAACTGTGACCTGGCTGGTGGTGGGGAGCTTTTTGGCCTCTGCAAGTTTGGCAAAAAAGCGCTCGGGGCTCAGGTCCAGTCCGTCTCGGTATTCTTTACCGTCAAAGGATACCGTCAAGGGAACGATGGTAACATCTAGCTCTCGGGCACGGGATGGAGAAATATCTACAGTGCTGTCTGTAATAATGGTAAAGGACATAGCAAAAACTCCTCTTTTGTATAATAGGTATGCAACAGCCAACCCACCCTGATTGTATAAACGGTGAGTATCGGTTTAAAAGATAATTCAGTACCGGTATTGGAGTCAGACTAAAGTGTCGCAGTCTGCTGCGGCAGCTGCCTCAACTTCATCGGCAATTTGTTCCAACTGAATATAAGATTCTTCGTGGTCCAGCTGTGCAAAATAATTTGCCAAAACAGAAAGCGCTTCGGTTAGTGCCGCCAGCTGGTTGTGGTCAAGACAATCCATAATGGTGCCCACCATTTGCCGATGAAATGCGGTGTGAAAACGATTGGCCTCGGCAGCGGCAGGGGTGGGGGTAATCCAGACTACCCGGCGGTCTACTTCTCCTCGTTCCCGCCGTAAATAACCCTTGCGTTCCAAGGTCTTTACCGAGGTAGTCAAAGTTCCCATGGTGACACCCAGCCTGCGGCTTACCTCGCCCATGGTGTTTTGAGCTTGGCTTAGGTAAACTGCTTCAATAATATGAAACTCATTTACCGAAAGCTTTCCACCGGAGTAGCCGGTAAGGGCTTTTTCTTCCCAATGTAGAATATTGTTAAAATTTTCTACCAAAAACCGATTGATCAGTTCGGTATGGTTGTTCATGAGTTTCCTCCGTTTTTATATTGTTTGAAAGTCAAAGTATTATGTGATTGCAGTATAACATGCCACTTTAAGAATGTCCAGAATAAAGTTTGATATTCAAAATTTATTTACAAATGATTTGAATATCAAATAAAGCAAAAATATGGTCATCAAACCAATATTTGTGGCGATAGAATTTTAAGAAACTAGCAGAGAAAAGGAAATAAGCGGCTTTATCCAAACAGGATAAAAGCCGCTACATTGTTAAGTATTGAGTAGTAAAGCTGCAATGATTAAAGATTTTCTTCCTTTTGAATTTTAAAGAAGAAGCGTAAAATACTGGATAAAAACTTAGGGCTCTTTACCACGACGACTTTCATGGAGCTTCACCACCTTTCCAAAATAAAAAACCTAATGACTGACTATGTAAGTTCAGCAGTTGCGAAAGACCATAATCCCCAGCACAATGAGAGAAACTGCCGCTAGGAACACAACAAAGCGGAGGGAAGCACAAAGTGAAAAAATGACTCCTGCACCAAAGGCGATGCACACAATAGGAAAGCAGGAATAAGGACGGTTGCGGTTGCATCGGTTCATGGCGGCTCCTTTCTCGGCATAGGCCGAAAGTTAATGGCTGTTACTTCATGTTATGCAAGTATTAAAAAAGGGTGAAAGCCAAAAAGTCGATTTTTTACAGTAGAAAATTGAAAAGGAACCAATCTGGCCAATGGGATGTGTGAGAAAGACAAAAAAAGAACCTTAAATTCAGTAAAAAACAATAAGCCTTGTTTTTCACATGATTTCACAATACTTGTTGAAAACCCTGTTGAAACTGTGGAAAACTAAAATAAATCATCAAAACTTTACAAATAGTACAAATTTTGGAAAGAAATGTACTTTTCCTCACTTTTGAAACAAGTACATATCAAAGAAGAAGCGGGTAAAAATAAAGGAAAATTCATTATTACCGTGAAAGGAAGCTTGACTTATGTCTGTTTCTCCCAACGATTATCAAAAAATGTCCCAAAAGGCTTCTCCGCCCACCAAAAGCTGGCGCAATATTCCATTGGCTTTTGTGGTTGGCGGTTTAATTTGTACTTTGGGCCAAGCGTTTATCAATTTGTATCTGTATGCAGGGCTGGAGGAGCAGTCTGCCTCGGGCGCTGCGTCAATAACCCTTGTTTTTCTTTCGGTACTGCTGACTTCTCTTAAAATTTATGACAAAATAGCACGCTTTGCTGGTGCAGGAACCCTGGTTCCCATCACCGGCTTTGCCAATGCCATGTCCTCGGCGGCCATTGAGTTTAAAAGTGAGGGCTTGATAATGGGGTTGGGCGCCAAGATGTTTACCATTGCAGGCCCGGTGATTGTATATGGTGTTGCGGCCGGTGTTATTTACGGTATCATCGGCTATGTGTTTGGATTTTTAAGATAGAAGGCACAGGGCGGTTTGCCAGCCCGGGACAGTGCAATAACAAATGTAAACTGTTATCGGCCTTGACTGCTGCGCAGTATGTGCGAAAATCATCTCATCATTTCTTGGCTTCGCGTGATGGGATGTGGCAATTTTATTTTAATTTATGCCGGCGCGAAGCGGCGGAATGGATGATTTACATGGCCAGAAGATTAGGAAGTGCCACGCTGGAGTTGCAGCATGCCCCTGCTATTCTTTCCTTTGCTGCCGTAGGCGGCAAAATGGAGGGGGAGGGGCCCCTGGGCAGCCAGTTTGATAAAATAGACACCGACACCACCTTTGGTGAGGACACCTGGGAAAAGGCAGAGAGCCTGATGCAAAAGGATGCCGTTAATCTGGCACTGAAAAAGGGTCAGCTGCAGGCAAGCGACCTGCACTTTGTTTTTGCGGGGGACCTGCTGAACCAGTGCATCAGCTCTACCTACGGGCTACGTGACCTGGGAGTTCCCTTTATCGGCTTATACGGAGCCTGCTCCACCATGGCAGAAAGCCTGACCATGGCATCGCTGTTTGTAGAGGCGGGGTTTGCCCAAAAGGCTGCGGCACTGACCTCCTCACACTTTTGTTCTGCCGAGCGGCAGTTCCGATTTCCTCTGGAATATGGCGGTCAGAGGCCTCCCACCGCACAATGGACAGCCACAGCAAGCGGTGCCGTAGTGGTAGGTGAAAAGGGCAATGGCCCTTATGTAAGAGCAGTAACCATTGGAAAAATTAAAGATTTGGGCATTACCGATGCCAATAACATGGGCGCAGCCATGGCACCTGCCGCGGCAGATACGTTGCGTCAATATTTTTTGGACACCGATACAAAACCTGCCGATTACGATATGATTGTCACCGGTGACCTTGGGGCAGTGGGGGCAGATTTGTTTATTCAGCTCATGGGTGAGGATGGAAAAGACCTGAAGCCCCGTTATAACGATTGCGGGCTCCTCATTTACGACCGCAATAAGCAAACAGAGGTAGACGCAGGGGGCTCCGGATGCGGATGTTCTGCATCGGTGCTGTGTTCTTATCTTCTGCCAGCCCTGCGGCGCGGCGATATCAATGAATTGCTGTTTATGGCCACAGGCGCGCTGATGTCGCCTACCTCGGTGCAGCAGGGAGAGAGTATACCGGGTATTGCCCACTTGCTGCGCATCAGCACCAAAGCAGAGTGATAAAAAAGAAGGGGTAACAAAATGGAAATGTTTTGGGAATATGGAAAGGCTTTTTTAGTGGGAGGTCTGCTTTGCGCAATCGGTCAGGTGCTCATTGATTACACCAAGCTTACTCCGGCCCGTATTTTAGTGGGTTATGTGGTGGCAGGTGTCATTCTTGGTGCGCTGGGCTGGTACGCTCCCCTTATTGAGTTTGCAGGGGCAGGGGCAACAGTGCCACTTACCGGGTTTGGCAGCCTGCTGGCCAAAGGTACTGCAGAAGCTGTTGCAGAAAAAGGCATTATGGGTATTTTAACAGGTGGGCTTACCGCTACGGCGGGAGGCATTGCCGCAGCAATATTCTTTTCTATGGTGGCAGGTATGATTTGCAAGCCTGGTGATAAATCGTAAAAGCTTGATAAACCAGTAAAAAAGCGCCATAAAGTGCTTTTTTACTGGTTTAATTTGCATCAAGGTGAAGGACGAAAGACAGCGCGTGCCTGGCACAAGGTTGAAGAACATGGCCTTGGGAGCATTGTTGCAGACTATCCGTCCACCTACGGCCATAACAAAAAAGCATCCCTATTCTACCCATGATGAAGGGCAGGAGGGGATGCTTTTATAATTGTGCTTTATAGAGCCTGCTTATCTTGGTCGGATTGAGCAGGCTGAGCTCGCACACTTAAAATCTGGCGTTCGTTGGCTTCCTCTACTGTAAAAACATAGCCGGATATTTCCACCTTAGGATGTTCGCCCGGGTCAGGGATACGATCCAGCACACCAATGATTAGGCCGCCAAGAGTTTCATAGTCCTCTTCGGTAAACTCCGAAAGGTCGCAGTCTAAAATCCTGCCCACCTCCAACAGGTCAATATCACCGTCAAAGGTATAGGAGCCGTCGTCCAGATTGGTAACCTCAGCTTCTTCGTTGTCGTACTCGTCTTGAATGTTGCCCACAATGGACTCCAACAGGTCCTCCATGGTAACAATGCCAGAGGTACCGCCGTACTCATCCACAACGACGGCAATCTGTACCTTTTCATCTCCCATTTTGCGGAATAGGTCGCGGCAGCGGGTAGATTCGGGGACAAAGACGGCAGGCCGCATAAAATCCTGAAGATTAAATTTTTTGCGCCGGTCGGCAAGGACCAGCCGCAGTAAATCCTTGACATACAGCATACCCTGGATGTCGTCCAGGTCATCTCCCACCACGGGAATGCGGGAGTAGCCATGCTGCGACGATAGCTCGATAATTTCAAAAAGGGGAGTATCCAGCTCTATAAATTCCACATCGGTACGGTGGGTCATAATTTCACCGGCGGTGCGGTCATCAAATTCAAAAATATTATTGATCATGTCTTTTTCAGACTGCTCAATACCGCCGGTTTCTTCGCTGACATCCACCAGCAGGCGAATTTCTTCCTCGGTGACATTTTCTTTTTGAGAATACATACTGACCCCAAGAAGGTGGCAGATAATAAGAACAGCTTTGTCCACCAGCCAGCGCAGGGGAGAAAAAAGAAAGGATATCATCCGGGCGGAAGGTGCAAGAGTATATGCCAAAGACTCGGGAGCATGAATGGCAAGCCTGCGCGGCACCCCTCTGGAAAAAATAAGGATGCACAGGTCGCCCACCAGCAAGATGAACAGTGAGCCTACAAAGCGGCCCCCTTGTGTTTGAGTAAGCCAGCCGGGCCAAATGGGCAGGCTGCCAAAAAAACGCGCCAAAAAGCCGATGGAACACAGGTGAAAAAAGGTATAAGCCACGCGCATGACAGAGGCAAACCTGTCAGGGCTTTGCAAAAGCTTAGCCAGGATTTTTGCATTGCGGTCGTCGGGGTCAGCTTTTTTGGCTTTGGTGTCGCTTAGCTCAATAATGGCATTTTGGCATAGCACCACAAAGCCGCCTAACAATAAAAACAATATAAAATAGAGTAAACTGCCAGGGTCCATAATAATGGTTCAACCTCCAATTTGTCAGTAAGCTTTATTGTCAAAAGCAACGAGCAATATAAAAAATGATGAAAAATATATGGATATGCTGTATTGGTACAGCTCAGGAATTATTTAAAAAAATCAAAATTTAACCGCTTATGTAAAAGCGGTTGTTCTTATAAATTTTAGGGAATTTGCTTTTTAAATATACCTTAATTATTAAAATATTTATTGGCAAAACCTATAAAAAAACAAACATATTTTTTACTGCTCATTTTTGACGTTTTAAATAAATATATGCAGTGTTTTTTTTAGTGTACAACACTAGGTCATAATTGTCAATTTGAGCCCATAAAGAACCTCTTGAATGGGCTTTTTGCCAAAGGATTTGGGCCGTTTTTTAAACGAGGTGTTGCTTTTTTTCAAATTTGCAGTTTTTGGCAGCTCCATCCCTTTACATAGGCTGAAAAAGGTGTTAAAATTCAATAGAATATGCTTATACTATATAGCGGAATTCTATTAGAACCGCTGATTAAGCATGAATTCTCATTTTCACATAGGGAGGAATACTAATGGCAAGAAAGATGAAAACGATGGACGGTAATAATGCTGCCGCTCACGTTTCCTACGCATTTACCGAAGTTGCCACCATTTTCCCCATTACTCCTTCTTCTGTTATGGCAGAAGTTACGGATAAATGGGCTGCAGATGGTAAGGTTAACATTTTCGGTGAGAAAGTCAAAGTTGTTGAGCTTCAGTCTGAGGGCGGCGCCGCCGGCGCTGTTCATGGTAGCTTGGCTGCCGGTGCACTGACCACCACCTACACCGCATCTCAGGGCCTGCTGCTGATGATCCCCAACATGTACAAGATCGCAGGTGAGCTGCTGCCCGGCGTCATTCATTGCTCCGCTCGTGCACTTGCTTCCCACGCTCTGTCTATTTTCGGCGATCACTCCGACGTATATGCCTGCCGTCAGACCGGTTTTGCCATGCTGGCTTCCGGTAACGTTCAGGAAGTTATGGATCTGGGTGCTGTTGCCCACTTGGCAGCCATTAAGGGCCGCGTTCCTTTCCTGCATTTCTTTGACGGTTTCCGTACCTCTCATGAAATTCAGAAGATTGAGGTTTGGGACAACGACGATCTGCGTGAGCTGGCAGACCTGGATGCTATTGAAGCATTCCGTTCCAACTGCCTCAACCCCGAGCGTCCTGTTCTCCGTGGTTCTGCTCAGAACCCTGACATCTTCTTCCAGAACAGAGAAGCCTGCAACCCCTTCTATGATGCTGTTCCCGGCATTGTTGAGGATTATATGAACAAAGTGAATGCCAAGATTGGCACCAACTATGCTCTGTTCAACTACTACGGTGCTCCCGATGCCGAGCATGTCATTGTAGCCATGGGCTCTGCCTGCGACGCCATTGAGGAAGTTATCGACTACAAGAACGCTCACGGCGACAAGGTTGGTCTGGTGAAGGTTCGCCTGTACCGTCCTTTCTCTGCTAAGCACCTGCTGGCAGCTCTGCCTGACACCACCAAGACCATCAGCGTTCTGGACCGCACCAAGGAGCCCGGTTCTTTGGGCGAGCCTCTGTACCTGGATGTTGTTGCAGCTCTAAAGGGCAGCAAGTTCGAGACTACTCCCGTTTACACCGGCCGTTACGGTCTGGGCTCCAAAGACGTATATCCTGCACAGATCTTTGCTGTGTATGAGAACGCTTTGACCGGCAAGAAGCCTCGCTTCACCATCGGTATTGTGGATGACGTTACCAACCTGTCTCTGGAAGAGACCGAGAACCACGACACCACCCCCGCCGGCACCACCAGCTGTAAGTGCTGGGGTCTGGGCGCTGACGGTACCGTTGGTGCTAACAAAAACTCCATCAAAATCATCGGTGACCACACCGACATGTATGCTCAGGGCTACTTTGCTTATGACTCCAAAAAGTCCGGTGGTGTTACCATTTCTCACCTGCGCTTTGGTCATCAGCCCATTAAGTCCACCTACTATGTCACCAAGGCTGACTTTGTTGCCTGCCACAACCCCTCTTATGTGGACAAGTACAACATGGTTTCCGACATTAAAAAGGGTGGTACCTTCCTGCTGAACTGCGGTTGGGATATGGAAGAGCTGGAGAAGAGACTCCCCGGTTCCGTTAAGAGAACTATCGCCAACAATGATATTAAGTTCTACACCATCGACGGTGTTTCCATCGGCCGCGAAATCGGTCTGGGCGGACGCATTAACACCATTCTGCAGTCTGCTTTCTTTAAGCTGGCCAAGGTTATCCCCGAGGCTGATGCTATCAAGTATATGAAGGATGCTGCTACTGCTTCCTACGGCAAGAAGGGCGAGGCCATCGTAAAGATGAACCACGACGCTATTGACCGTGGTGCACTGGAAGTAAAGGAAGTTAAGGTTCCCGAGTCCTGGAAGAACGCAACCGGCGAGATTGTTCTGCCTGTTGCTACCGGCGACCGCAAAGACCTGGTTGACTTTGTCAACAACATCCTGACTCCCGCCAATGCACAGCTGGGTGACAGCCTGCCCGTTTCTACCTTTGTTGGTATGGAAGACGGTCATATGCCCCAGGGCTCTGCTGCTTACGAAAAACGCGGCATTGCTGTGGATACTCCCTCTTGGCAGCCCGAAAACTGCATTCAGTGTAACTTCTGTTCCTATGTATGCCCCCATGCAGTCATCCGTCCTGTTGCAATGACCGCTGACGAGCTGGCCAATGCACCCGAAGGCACCAAGGCTGTAGATATGACCGGTATGCCCGGAATGAAGTTCGCTATGACCCTGTCTGTTCTGGACTGCACCGGTTGCGGTTCCTGCGCACAGGTCTGCCCCGGCAAGAAGGGCGCCAAGGCTCTGGTTATGCAGCCTCTTGACAGCCAGCTGAGCCAGCAGGAAGTCTTCACTTACGGCCAGTCTTTGGACGCTAAGCCCGAAGTTCTTGAGAAGTTCAAGGAGACCACTGTTAAGGGCAGCCAGTTTAAGCAGCCCTACCTGGAATTCTCCGGCGCTTGTGCAGGCTGCGGCGAAACTCCTTACGCCAAGCTCATCACCCAGCTGTATGGCGATCGTATGTATATTGCCAACGCCACCGGCTGCTCCTCCATCTGGGGTGGTTCTGCTCCCTCTACTCCTTATACCGTTGACAAGGATGGCCACGGTCCTACCTGGGCTAACTCCCTGTTCGAAGATAATGCTGAGTACGGTTACGGTATGTTCCTGGGTCAGACTGCTGTCAGAAACGCACTGATCAAGAAGGTTTCCAAGCTGGGCGAAAATGCTTGCAGCGAGGATGCCAAGGCAGCAATCGACACCTACCTGTCTACCGTTAACGATGGTAACGCCAACAAGCTGGCCACCAGAAAACTGGTTGACATTCTGGAGTCTTGCGACAAGCCCGAGGCTAAGGAAATTCTGAAGAAGAAGGAATTCCTCTCCAAGAAATCCAACTGGATCTTCGGCGGCGATGGCTGGGCCTATGACATTGGCTTCGGCGGTTTGGACCACGTTATCGCCAGCGGCGAGGATGTCAACATCTTCGTATTCGATACCGAGGTTTACTCCAACACCGGCGGTCAGTCCTCCAAGTCTACTCCTACCGGTGCTGTTGCTCAGTTTGCTGCAGCCGGTAAGGAAGTAAAGAAGAAGGATCTTGCTGCTATTGCAATGAGCTACGGCTACGTTTACGTTGCTCAGGTTGCAATGGGTGCTGACTACAATCAGTGCATCAAGGCCATTGTTGAGGCTGAGAGCTATCATGGTCCCTCCATCGTTATTGCTTACGCTCCCTGCATCAACCACGGCATCAAGGGCGGTCTGGTTAACGCTCAGGCAGTTATCAAGAACGCAGTTGCTTCCGGCTACTGGCATATGTTCCGTTTCGATCCTCGTCTGTCTGCTGAGGGCAAGAACCCCTTCATTCTGGACAGCAAGGCTCCTACCGGCAACTACAAGGACTTCATCATGAATGAGGTTCGCTACACCAGCCTGCTGCGTGCATTCCCCGAAAGAGCAGAAGAGCTGTTCAACAAGGCTGATGACATTGCAGTGAAGAAGTACGAGCACCTGCTCAGACTCTCCAAGCTGTATAACATCAACGAAGACTAATTTTTCAAAAGACTGAGAATTCTTATTGCTAGCTAAGAAGTCTCAAATAAGGTCCCCGGGTAGTGTAAGATGCCCGGGGGCCTTTTGTATTTTGCAGTAAAAAGTTTCACATGAAACCAAGAATATTTTTTGTTGCTTTTTTTATCAAATGATAGTACTGTTTTGATTAAAAAGCGGATACTCTTTTGTAAAACGCCAAAATGCTTTTTTCAGCCATCATACAGGGGAGGCAAAAACTTTTTTGTTATACAGTATCACCGGAGGAGGGTGCAGAATGGAATTTTGTAAAAAGGTAATGCTAAAAAGCGGAGAAACCTGCATATTGCGACATGCAGAAGCCAAGGATGCTGACGGGGTGTTGGGGCACCTCCTTTTGTGCTGCCAGCAATCGCCCTATCTTGGGCGTTACCGTGACGAGGTAAGCATTACTTTGGAGGAGGAAAAAGAGTTTTTACAAAAATGCAGGGCAAGCAGCAATGAGCTAATGCTTGTTGCCCAAATCAAGGATACTATTGTTGCCACAGCCAGCTTTGGCCCTGTACAGGATTTTGATAAGTATCGTCATCGAGGGGTTTTTGGCATTTCTGTTAAAAAAGACTACTGGCACAAAGGCATTGGAACAGTATTATTGGATGCCATTATTGAGGCGGCAACACTGGCAGGTTATGAACAGCTTGAGCTGGAGGTAGTGGCTGGCAACGAACATGCAGTAGAACTGTATTGTAAAAAAGGCTTTGAGGTGTACGGGAGGTTGGAAAATGCATATCGTATGCGGGACGGCAGCTACCAAGCAGAACTACGCATGGTAAAGCTGTTAAAATGGTGATTTTGCCGTAGATATGATGAAATGTAAGGACAAAACTTTCGGCTGTTCTGTATCTCTGGTAAATTTTGTGCTATCATAAAAGCGTATGATTTTTCTGGCCAGTGCCAGTTGGGAGGAACCAAGGATGAAGAAACAAAGCACCATTGCAGCCATTGCGACAGGGGCAGGCGGCGGCATTGGCATTGTACGCCTATCGGGCGTCAAGGCTTTTGAGATAGCGGGAGAGATATTTTACCCCAAAAGAGGCAACAAGCTACCCATGGATATGGC
>JAEYXR010000068.1 GCA_023431215.1 Bacillota bacterium | reverse complement strand
ACCACTTTACAGTACCATTATTCATATATAGGTACCTCCTTAAAAATATAATCCTGTGTAAAAAAACAAAAGCCACAGCGTCATAAGTCAAAATGGAAATTGACTTAGGCCTGTAGCAATCAATCAGTACATTTAGAATTTACATTATTATATACGATTGAAAGCAATTTGTCAAGCTGTTTTTAATATACTGATGTTTGAACCGATTGAATATTTTGCTATGACATTACCGGTATTATTATCTAGTATATCCATTATGTACATGGCATCAATAGAGTAGAATAGCAAGCAGCCCTTGGTAACCTATTATGGTTATGCTAAGAGCTGCTCTCTTTTTATTCATTTAATAATTTTTGAATATTTATTCTTAAGGATTTTTATTTACTAACTTCCCAAACTAGATATACTTCCAGTAAGTCATTGGCCATACCTATAAAATCATTTATTGAATGAATATAGCGTTGTTGCCTTAATATACTCCATCGAACAACATCGGGAAGATTCATAAAGAAAAATTCGGATTTTGCATCCAGATGGATAAATTCTAAACTAATCATAGATCAACATCTACACATTCTGTGGGCAATTTATCTTGGCGCAGACCTTTAAATACCGGCTGCCTCATGCCACCACCGGCAGTCTTATGCATAAACTTGACAGTACAAACCAACTTGGGGGGCACCCATACGGCATCTTCGTTACCTCCAGGGACAGGAAAAGGCGGAGAGGAAAGTTTTCGCAATCCACGAATTTTTTGAAACTCAGAGCCGGAAACACCAAGAGTCACATGGCCTTTATAAATTAGAACACCATCCTTATATTGTCCCAACACAATACTGGACATATGGTTAGATTTATTTATCCAACCGCAGACCACAAAGTCATCATCCTGCATATACTTAATCTTAATCCAGTCTTTGGTACGGGTATCAAGTTTATAAATACTGTCTTTTTTCTTTGCTACAATGCCTTCTAATTCTTGTTTTTTAGCCAATGCATAAAGTGCGGCTCCTTGTTCTTCAATGTACCTAGATACAGATAAAAGCTCATTTTCTTTTACTGTTTTTTGAAGTAGTTTTTTCCGCTCCATCAGCGAAAGAGAGGTGAGCTGCTTACCGTCAAGGTATAAAATATCGAAGGCCACAAAGGAAACTGGAAACTTTTGAGCCGCCAGTTCTATTTTAAAGGGATTAGACATTAGCGAGCGACGTTGAACTTCGGAAAAGTCTGGCTTACCGTCTTTAAATACAATATACTCGCCATCCAGTATGCATTGCTTTTTAACCTGCTTATGGATATCTTTAAGTTCTGGAAATACAGGCAGCATCTTTTTGTTTCTTTTGTTTCTTAGTTCGGTACCGGTTTTATCTAGGTAAGCAATGGCACGTTCACCATCCAGCTTTAGCTCAAAGATATAATTTGGGTCATTAAAAGGCTCGCCCTCTGACCCAATGAGCATTGGTTTGATTGTCTTAGTCTCAAACAAATCCATTATGCACCCTGCTTCTTGCGACCTCTTTTGGGTTTCTCAGGTGGCGGGGTAGACTGTTCAATAGATGCCTTTAAAGCCTCCATCAGGTCAATGACATTGCTTTCCTCGGTATCTTTGGCTGCTACAATCTCTTTACCGGCAATCTTCTGAGAAATAAGTTCCTTTAGGCGCTCCTGGTATTCATCCTTGTATTCTGTTGGCTCAAAAGTCTTTTTCAGTGAGCCTATTAGTTTTTTAGCCATATCCAATTCAGCGTCATTGATTTGTGGTTTTGCATATTCCTTGGGCAGAGCTTTGATTTCATTAGCAAAAAACATAGTTTCAAAGAGCATACCATCTTCTGTGGGAATAATGGTAAGCAAGGTTTCTTTATTGCCCATAATGGTTTTACCTACTGCCACTTTACCTTCTTCTAGCATAGCTTTTCGCAGCAGCTCATATGCCTTTTCACCACCTGCTTCGGGAACTGCATGGTAGGTTTTATCGTAATAAATGGGTCGAATACTGGAAAGGTCAGTAAAAAGTAATATTTGTATACTCCGGTCTTTTTCGGTCTTAATCTTTTCAAAATCCTCATCTGTAACGATGACATACTTATCCTTATCGTACTCAAAGCCTTTTACAATATCGTCACTTTTTACTTCTTTGCCACAGCTAGCGCATGTTTTTTTATACCGCACGCGGCTATGATCATCTTTACAAAGCTGGTTAAAGTGAATGTCGTTATCTTGGGTGGCGGTATAAAGTGCTACCGGGATATGCACCAATCCGAATGAAATAGCCCCTTTATGAGAAACTGCCATAATACTCACTCCTTTTCTGGTAGTATGTCCAAGAAAAGCAAAAAGCCCCAAGAAGGGGCTTTTAAGATAAGAAAATTATATAGCAGTTATGTAATAAGAAAATCATTGATTCATAATAGCTTTCAGTTTACATACTTAATAGTTATAACAGGGTCACATAGGTTTTTATATTCGCTTTCGAAACGTAAAATAAGTGTTCTAAGAATCTCGTCTTCATTCTCATTACTATCAAATTCAATAACCGGACTTTCATAATAGCCGTTCAGAGCGATTAGCCCAATATCATTATGAATTTTTCCTGTAGAAGGATCAATGATTCTCTCTCTTGCAATCAACTTTGCATGGATTGTGGCTGTTGTTTGGTTTGAGTACATTTCTGTCTTTGCCATTATTTTACCTCCTAAATATCATAGTTAGAATATTTTGATAGAAGACTTGCTGTATTTAATAGCGCTTGTCTCGTTTCCTTATTAAAGGTATATATGCCAACATTTGTTTGAAAGATATTTTCTTGATATTGAGTAACAAATAGAGATCTATAAGCATCTTCTAGCTTATCAGATATGGAAACAAATGTTTTTCCTTGATCTTTTTCATCATAGGTTTCGTTCATATTTAACAGACCATAAAAAAAATCATCTTTCAAAAGATAAGCCACTTCAAGAATCGGAGTACAATCTTTGCCATGTATAAAATCGTAGTATCGTTTGGTATTACAGATCTTTAGCCCAATCATAATTGGAACAACATACATAAGGCCAAATTGCAACCCCTTTCCATTAGAAAAGCTAAAATCGAACTTATTGCTATCATGGGTTGCGTCGTACACCGCCACTTTGACCAAGCGGAGGTATTTTGCTATTTCTCGCATTTCAAAATGGAATGCCTTAATTACAGCACCACTGACGATATCAACTGTCCAATGGCTGTCATTGAAGTTCAAGCTTTGATAGTAGCGTTGTAAATCCGCAGGTGGCAATGAGATATGAAGATCAAAGAATCGATCCAAGTACCTGCATGCATCAAAATCATTACCATAGTGTTGCTTAATGGTGTTCTGTAGTTCGTTTGTGTTTATTGAAAATACGAAGGTAATCCTATCGTTTGAAAAATAGTGCTTGATCCGTTCTAGAAGTTTTACAGCGTAGCTTGGTTTGCATCTATCTAGTTCATCAATAAATATAATAAGTCTATTGCCCTTTTCAGGAAGAAGGCTCTCCATAAATTCAAGAACTGTGTTTTCTATATCCTTGGTCGATTTCAATCCTGTTAGTGGAGAGTCGCTTTTGAAGCTTTCAATAAGCTGCCCAAAAGTCTTCCCTGAGAAAAATTCGAGAATAGATGCAGCAATCTTTATGCAATCGGATTCATGATTAAACGAAAAATCTGTTTCCACATTGGATAATATTGAATAAATCAACGATAATACGGGGTCCTCGTCATTATCGTTCTCCCATGCATCATAGTACACACAAACTTGGGGTTGTATAGAAGCCTTTGAGTTTTTATGATATTGTGCCCATACGTTTATAATTTTCGTACGGTTGTCCTTATCAAGAGTAGTAATATAGTCGTTGTGGGCATCTAATACCATTTTAACTTGCTTGACAAAGAACGTCTTTCCACTGCCCCAATTGCCGTCGAGCGCGATAACACACCCGCCATCAATGGAATCAAGAATACTAATAAATTGGAACACATCTTTATTTCTCGCAATCGTATTATCAACGAAAGTTTGAATTAGATTGTTGTATGTAGGTTGCAGTTCAAGCGACTTCACTGCCCCATTCCTCCATTGTGAAATAGTATTAATAAGATATATTAAAAACCAAACATCGTTCTCTGTCCCTCGATATTAAGTACCCTCTCACATGCATGCATTAAATCTATCGATCCTTCATTAAAACAATTCATAATTGTTGTTTTTCAGTCACTCCACACCTTAAAAAAATTATCAAAGTATTCCAACTCATTTATTGCATCCAACAAATATTTATCTTTAAAATATCCTTCTGAATAATAATTTATTAGGTTTATTAACTTTATAAAACCCAAAATAGCAAAACCAACAAGAATAATAGTTCCAATTTCTGCCGTAACAGCTCTACTATCTGAATAAATTATACTAGCAATCAATGCACCTAAAGGAACTCCAATAAACATATCAACAAATTTTGTGTTTATTTTTGTAAATTTGTCTTCACGCATTTTTATTGTTGTTTCACATTCTATCTTAAGTTTCATAAATTTCTTACTATCATCAATACCATTATTTCTAAAAATTTCACAAACCTCCACTAAATACTGCTCATAATCATGCTTTTTTTCAGCTAACTCATTAGCTCGTGCCGATTCCTTATAAAGGTATTTTTCTCTTGGTATTTGGGAAAGCAAGTAAATAATAAATATTAAGCTCGAAAGTACCCAGATGAATGGACTTTCTGGATAAAATATTTCGACCACAATAAAGCCAATTAAAGTAATAATTAATGCTCCAAACATAATCCAAAACGGTAGTTTAAATAGCTTAACCATATCTGAAAGACTTCTATATGAGTTTAACTTAAATGAAGGATTATGTTCAAAAAGTTCTCTGCGAACCTCGATATATTTACGCGTCATGGCAATTTACTCCTTAAACCCTATATTCAATTATGTATTTGGAAGACTAAACATATTAATTTGTTAAAATAAGAAATTATTTATACTTCACCTTGAACCCACTATCTTTAGTGATATTGGTGACAATACAAATTTCAGATGACTCTGAGCGGTAATTCTCTTGCACATATTTTATAGCCCCAGCGAAATCATGAATTACTCCGTCAATTCTATACTTTCCTTCAGCAATCTTATGATCTTTAATAAAATCCCCGCATTGTTCACTTGTCGGTAAATCAAGATTATAAACAATAATAGATATATTAAACTCAATGGTCTGTTGACTTAGAAAAACAGAATGGTTGAGATGTGGAGTAGTATGAATATATGGTATATCAGAAATAGCTTGTTGGAGTAGGACATAATCCTCTGATTCCCCGATATCCTTATTAATGGCACTGTATTTATAGTTTCTAAACAGATATTTTTTATTTTGTATTAATTCTAGAAGCTTTTTTACCCCTAACAAATCAAATCTGATTACCTCTACCGGAAGAGCTTCGCTAATAATTGAATTCAAAATTATCCTAACTTCTTCAAATTTCCTTTTAGCAGAATATTTTGTATCTTTTTCGGTGACTTTACGCAAGTATGGAAGTAATCTGATATGTTTCCCATTATCTAGAAGTATTTTAGGATTATATTTAAACGGCTTATAAGTGTCAAATAATGGAACTAATTCCTCAAAAAGTTTTTTTGCATTTGCCGAAGTCTTGGTTAACAAATCTTGGTTTTGCTTAGTGATTATATCCGATAAATTTTCATTAAAAAACTTAAAGTTATCAACAAAATATTGGTCGGGAAGAATACTTGAGTTTCCAAGAAAATTTTGCATTTCTTGAAGCTTCAAAATTGCATGTTCATTGAATTGAAAATTCGCATTTGATAAAGCTACAATTGCTGCACATATTTTTTGCTTTAAACAAATATTAACTTTTTTATCATTGATTATTTCAGCTGCTGGGAAAAATTTTTCATATCCAAAAATTGAATATATAAAAAAGGAAAAATGAAGCAAATTTTCCTGAAGCCAAATTGAGGTTTTACAACAAGAATTATTAGGAAAATAGTCAAAGATATGATATTGTTCACTATAATATATGGCATCATTTGTCAGCCATTTTATGACTGGTTCAGGCTGTTCATCAATTAAATTTGAAAGAGTGACTTTATAATTGTTTTTACCGGCATCGCCATAGTTATAAAGTTTTGCCAGCTTTACTCTGTAATCGGGAGACAACGTTTCAGTTTCATATATGGAGTAGAAATATAAACCTCTAAACAGTTGTGATACAACCGACCAGTAACACTCATCTGGATCAAGTCGGTTTTCATTGAATAGGCTTTTTACAATTAAAGTGGTTATCTTTTTTCGATTATTTTCAGATTCGTTCTCAAATATACCGTATTTTGCTATATACAGTAGTACCTTTCCACGGGTCTCTCCAGTGTCATTGTTACGAAGATAGCATAGTTTCTCAATAACCGAACCGATAATCTGATAACGAACTTCTTCTGAAATAATGCTATTGTTTACGACAGACTGATAGTAGCGGTATACATACCTAATCTTTATAAAATCTTCTGTATCCAAATTCTCAAAAATATCATCAATAGTATTTGCAATTTGGTAGTTATGAATACTACTCGTTTCACAATGCTGAATAGCCTCGATGTACTTCCAAATGATGCTATCCAAATCAGCTTTCATCTGTTCTCTAGGAGCATTAAGACACAACACACGATTGTAAGCATCAACAAATCCTAAACAAAAACTTGCTGCATTAAATGCCACAGAAAGATATTTTGCTAACACGTTACTAGTATCCACATTGGATTGTTCACATTTGTCTACAACATCTTTTATCAATTGAATATAAGTATTCTGGCGGGTTATGTCATTAGCAATAATAGCATCCTTCAATTCAAGAAACCAGGCGTTGTAAAATAATTCTGGTACTACTGCTCCTCTGGCTTGAACTTCATTCTTGACAAGGTCCTTTTCATATTCAACATCTGAAAGAAGCTGCCATACCTGTACGCTGGAATAAGCCATATATGCCACAACAATAACTGTGATCATACTAACAGTTGAGCAGAAATTTAACGCCAAAGCTGGGATTGCTATTACTACAGAGCTTAAGGATAAACACACGGTGCGTCTAATTCTGATTTTGTTCGTTCCAAAATTAGCGAGTTCTCGCACGGAAAAACCTAAAATCTTATTGCTATAGTCCCCTATGACAATTGACTGTATAGCACTTCCAAGCGCCGCAACTGTACAAAGGCCGCCAAATACAATGCCAATATAATCATTGGAAACATGCCAGTACGGAATGCTTGTGCATCTAATCATTATGTCCCCAATAAAGCTAAGGATGAAGAGTGTACAAATTATAACAGTTACTTTTCTACTTGCTGCATTGGATGTGGTGTTTGATGAAAAAGCCAGTTTCATTTTAATAATAGGATTATCCTTTACTCTGTTCATGTGTTTCCCCATTCTTCTAATTTGTCATTGCCAAATAAGAATTAAAAAATATACACAAAATAATTATAACATTCAAACATTACCATAAATACCCATATTATGACCAAATATGTCAATGCTTTTTAGACGCAAAAAGCAGCCCTTAGGTAACCTATCATGGTTATTCTAAGAGCTGCTTTGTTTTTACTATTCTTTATACAATTTTTGAAGATAACATTGGTGGTACAGCCTGCAAAATATTGTTTGCAGTATTGGGATTACTAACCCAACCTTGAATCATATCCCTGGTAAGCACCACCGGCATCCGATGATGAATAGCTTCCACCGATGAATTCGCTGCTGTGGTCAGAACAACAAAACGGCGTTCTCCGGCAAAGTCATTATATAGCCCTGCCATGTATAGCTCCGGAACCTCTGGCAAATTGAATTTGTGCTTGACTTTGTCTTTATTCCATTCGTAGAACCCTGTTGTTGGTATCACGCAACGGCGGGAATCCAGACAAGTGGCAAACATCTTCTTTTCCGGTGCAGTTTCAGCTCTGGCGTTGATGATAACGCCGCTGCCTTTAAAATGAGGAAATCCCCATGCCATTAATTCAGGCTTGATTCCATGATTAGCCCCGATAAGGATAGGCACTTCATTGGTAGGGAATATCTCACCGGTGCGTACCGGGGTATTTAAGTTGCACTCTACCTCTCGCACAATGTCCATGATTTCTCGGCTTTCTTCTGCCGTAAACTGATATCTTCCGCACATGATAATCACCTCTCAGCTAGTTTTGCCTTCTACAAACCACTTATCCTCTTCACGCCAAAGGTAAGTTTGTTGGCCTAATACCCGAATGGTATAGCGGATACCAGCGCCTCCAGCTTTCAGGCTTGCGGCAGGCCTTACATCTAACACTCGATCTATTTCAAATTTGCTGCCGTCCTCCCAAATGACAAACCATGGGATAACGGTTCCATCTTCGGCTTGGAACTTAGCAATAACATCTACATAAACTTTGCGACGCATAGGAATCCTCCTTTGACAATATGGACACATTAAGATGCTTGTGTTAAGTTGGAGTTAAGAGAAGCTTTGAACCTGATGTGTCGCAGGGTTAAATACCACCAGACACAGGCATCGAGCTTCTCTATTTTGTATACAAGTGCTTTAGAAAAAATTTCTGGGGTGAATGGTGTGATCATCCTTGGGAGCAAAATGCGTCAAACTGGTATCTTGAAGTAAGGAAGCCCGCTGGATGGTGTAATGTCCAAACCGCCGCCGGAGGTCATCCACAGCGGTTTCTATTTTACCTAATTTGGTACGGCGGATATCATCGTGGAATAAATCCAGTTGAATGGGGATATCGTCATGAGAAAAGTCTGTAACACTGAGCCCGATGCTGCGCAAG
Organism: Bacillota bacterium; assembly: GCA_023431215.1. Taxonomy (GTDB): domain Bacteria; phylum Bacillota; class Clostridia; order Oscillospirales; family Ruminococcaceae; genus Angelakisella. The sequence continues at coordinate 13,241 of JAEYXR010000068.1, read as the reverse complement.
GGACGTGCCCACTGATAACTATTTTGGAAGATGCTGAAAGCTTTGGTTGTAATTTCGGTGGCAAGGTCAGTAGGGCAGGGGAGCTTACCTTGGCGGGTCATTCCCATTAACTGATTATCTCGTAGAGAAAGGCAGACGGTTTTGCCCACAAAGCCCTGTTCCCGCATCCTGGCAGCAACACTTTCAGCCAAAACCCATAGCACTAGCTTTACATCTTCGTCTGTTTCCAAGTCCCGTGGGGTGGTGGTACTGTTTCCAATACTCTTAATTACCATAAGGTCATCAAAGCGGGCAACAGGGGAAACATCTTCTCCTTTGGCAAAGGTTTGAATAACCTCTCCCCATTTGCCTAGAAGGTGCTGCAGCAGCCATGGGTCAGCTCTGGCAATATCTCCTATGGTGAGAACACCAACCCCGGATAGCTTACGCCGAGTAGCACTGCCTACATAGAGCAAATCTCCTGCCGGCAATGGCCACACTATTTCTTGGAATCCTGTGCTGCTGATAACAGTGGTGGCGTTGGGCTTTTTATAATCACTACCAAGCTTGGCAAAAATTTTGTTGAAGGATACCCCTACCGATGCAGTGATGCCCAGCTCAAATTGAATACGCTGGCGGATTTCATCTGCTACTGCTTTGCCATCATCTCCGGTGATATCCAGCCAGGCCTCGTCAATACCAAATGGCTCAACACGGTCGGTGTAATCCAAGAATATTTTACGAGCCATGGCAGAAAAGCGGAGATACAAAGAAAAGTTAGGGGGCAGGGTAATCAGCTGGGGGCACTTGCGCTGAGCCTGCCAAATAGCTTCGCCGGTTTTAATGCCAAACCCTTTGGCTATTTGGTTCTTTGCTAGGATAATACCATGACGCTGCTCAACATCTCCGCCAACAGCAACAGGTTTGTCGCGCAGCTCCGGCCGGTGCAGGCATTCTATGCTGGCATAGCAATTGTTTAAATCGCAGTGTAGTATCGTTCTTTCCATTCTATCACCAAACAAACATTAGTTCGTTAATAGTATAGAACTTATGTTCTAAAAAAGCAATAGAAATTTGTGGTATTTAAAACTTACATATTTGGCATAACAACTTGTAGTAATGTCATGGGTAGTTTCAGTTATGTTACCTCCCATGGCAATTTTCTTTCCGCTGTTTACGCTGCTGGAAGATTTGGGCTATCTGCCACGTGTGGCTTTTAATCTGGACCATCACTTTAAGAAAGCATGCGCCTGCGGCAAGCAGTCGTTAACCATGTGCATGGGGTTTGGCTGCAATGCAGCAGGTATTGTAGGGTGCCGAATTATAGATTCCCCCAGAGAACGGCTGATAGCCATTATAACCAATAACTTTGTGCCCTGTAACGGACGTTTTCCTACCATCATAGCTCTGATAACCATGTTTTTTGTAGGCAGTGCCCCGGCTGTGGCCCAGTCGGCATTATCGGCCTTATTGTTGACGTCGGTTATATTGTTGGGTGTGGTTATGACATTTGTCATTTCCCGGCTACTATCCCATACCATATTAAAAGGGGTTCCGTCTTCCTTTACACTGGAACTACCTCCTTATCGGCGGCCTCAAATAGGCAAGGTCTTGGTGCGCTCCATTTTTGACAGAACATTGTTTGTGTTGGGGCGTGCAGTTTCGGTTGCGGCACCTGCCGGGCTACTAATTTGGGTTTTGGCCAATGTATCGGTAGAGGGTCAGAGTCTGCTGGCGCACTCGGCGGCATTTTTAGATCCGTTTGGTCGGTTACTTGGGATGGACGGTGTTATTTTACTGGCTTTTATTTTGGGATTTCCTGCTAATGAAATTGTAGTGCCCATTATAATGATGACCTATCTGGCTACCGGAACGCTTAGTGAGGCCGCCAGCTTAACAGAATTGCACAACCTGTTTGTGGCCAACGGATGGACATGGGTTACCGCTGTTTCAACCATGCTGTTTTGTTTAATGCACTGGCCTTGTTCCACCACCTGCCTGACCATAGGCAAGGAGACAAAGAGTTTAAAATGGACGCTGGTTTCCGTTGCGGTTCCAACAATAACGGGCATGGTAATTTGCTTTATGTTTGCGTCAACAGCTCGACTACTTGGGTTTTAGTTTATATGGATACAAAGGTCAAAACAACTTTTCTTGAATTTTAGCTATAAAATTAATAAATAGAAAAGACAGGTGCAAATTATAATGTTGTTGTAATCATCATGGATTTTATACATGACGTTGGATAAAACAACAATCATAATACATGTTTTTGCAAATTTTGTAAAAAGTATGATGCTACGACAAAGCTCCCTGATAGTACACTGAGGTACTGCCAGGGAGCTTTGTACTTACATTGAGTTTAAAAGAAGTACTAAAGAAACAGAATTGTTCTGCAGTTGTTAGCAAATTTTAAAACAGTGGTATCTAATGTGCTTGCACTTCTCCAAAGTCATTTAGGTCATTGTCAAGAGCTGTTACAGCCAGATCAATATCTCCGTTTTCTAATGCATCCAGTATTTTTTGGTGATTTTGAGTATCCAAAGGGGGAGAAGTTGCATCCCACTTGTCCCAGTAAAACTGGGCATACGCACGGCGCATTACAGCCATGGCCCGCTGCAGCTGAAGGTAGGCATACTGATTTTGAGAACACATCATTAGCTGCAGATGAAAAGCGGTAATATGTTCCCAATGTTGAAACATGTCTCTGGAGTCTGTACAACAGCGGTTCAGCTCACGAAGGCGTTCCAACTGCTTGGGGGTGATTCTTTTGTAGCACTGGCGCAAAATGCCGCATTCCAATACTCTTCTGAAATTTTGAATTTCGTTTACATCGTCCATGGTCAGGCGGATTACCTCATAGCCGCAGCGGGGAATATTGCGAAGCACACCATCATTGCACAGGCTAATCAGAGCTTCACGCACAGGAGATTTACTGCATCCATAGCGCTGCACCAAATCCTTTTCAGTCAAAATTTGGTTGGGCTTATACTCGTAGTTCAATATACCTTCCAGTATCTTGTCATAGATGCTTTCTTTCAGGCTGCGTTCACTGGACATAATGGTCTCCTTTTCATAAAAAATTAGAACAAACCATTGACTTCTGCAGTTATTAGGTAAATTATACTAAAAATTGTAGCTGTTGTAAATATATCTACTAAAAAGTTTAGTGATATGAATTTTGGTATTGACTTAATCATATCAGTAAGATATTATAATGATGTTAACAAAATATTAGGGAATAATGACATCCGGCGTAGCATCCCCTGCGCAAAGCTGCAAGGGCAGCACAGAAAGGAATGTAAGAATAAGGCATGAATGAAGCGCTGTATCAAAACTATCTCAACATTTTAAAAAGTGAACTAATCTTGGCCTTAGGCTGTACCGAACCTATTGCCATTGCCTATGCCTCAGCAAAGGCAAGAGCACAGCTTGGTGTTTTCCCCCAGCGTATAGAGGTTTACTGCAGCGGTAACATTGTAAAAAACGTTAAAGGTGTTACTGTTCCTAACTCTGGTGGCCTTAAAGGAATTGACGTTGCAGCTGTTTTAGGCGTAGTTGGCGGAAACGAGCAAAAAGAGCTTGAGGTTTTGTCAGGCATTACCAAGGAACATATAGAAAAAGCACAAGACCTCATTGAACATGGCTTTTGTCAATGCTTTTTAGAAGAGGGTGTAGAAAACCTTTATGTACGCACCGTGGCATTTGCAGAAGATCACACAGCCTCTGTAACCATTTTGAACCATCACGCTTTTATTGCAGAAATTAAAGAAGATGACAAGGTGGTATATGAAGACCACAATCACGGTCATTTATCTGCTGACGGTGTAGAAGTGGACAAGTCGCTGTTAAGCCTAAAAGGAATTTTGGAGTTTGCGGAAGCTGTTAAAATAGAGGACATCACTCCAATTTTAGAAAAGCAGGTTGAATGCAATAGTGCACTTGCCGATGAAGGCTTAACCGGCGAGTATGGTGCACAGGTGGGACGCACTATGCTGGAGTGCTTTAATAATGACGTTGGAACCGTCGCCCGTATTCGTGCGGCAGCAGCTTCCGATGCCAGAATGGGCGGATGCCCACTGCCTGCGGTAATCAATTCCGGCAGCGGCAATCAGGGCATTACCGTCTCGGTACCGGTTATTGAATATGCCAGAGCATGGAATCTGGGTGAGGAAAAGATGTATCGTGCACTGGTTATCAGCAACCTTCTTTCCATTCACCAAAAGAAGTATGTGGGCAGTCTTTCGGCTTACTGCGGTGCGGTTAGCGCAGCCTGTGGCGCCGGTGCAGCTATTATGTACCTCCACGGCGGTGACTATGATGCCATTGCCCGAACCATTACCAACACAGTGGCTAATGTGGGCGGCATTGTTTGCGATGGTGCAAAAAGCTCTTGCGCATCCAAGATTGCAGCAGCTTTGGAAGCAGCAATTTTGGCTTACCACATGAGCTTAAACAACCGGGTGTTTCAACCTGGTGAAGGCATTGTTCAAGCAGATGTGGAGGACACAATCCGCAGCATTGGTTATGTCGGAAATGTGGGAATGAAGCAAACAGATATCGAAATTTTGAATATTATGCTGGACAAAACTGACTTATCATCGTACAATATTTGCTAGCTCTGGTTTCTATTACCTCAAGAAAATGGAGAAATCCTATGCTTGAGTAAGAAATAAAAAATGTGTATATCAGGAGGCAACCATGAAGAAATTAATCGCACTTGTTTTAGCACTTACCCTTACTCTTTCTTTGGCAGCTTGCGGTGGCAGCTCCGCCCCTGCATCCAGCTCTGCTCCTGCGTCTACCGACGGCGGAAGCGGTATCGCTGCGCAGACCATCAAGGTAACTCATCCCCAGCCTGAAGGCACTCCCGAAGATATGGCTGTAAAGGCCATGGCTGCAAAAATTGAGGAGCTGTCCGGCGGCGCAATCAAATGCGAGGTTTATCCCAACGGCCAGATCGGCAGCATCCCCGAGTCTATCCAGAGCGTACAGATGGGCGTAACCCAGATTGCTATGGGTCCCTGTGCCATCATCGCTTCTTACTGCGAGGATATTGCCCTCATCGACATGCCCTACCTGCTGCCCACCGACACCTCTGTCATCAGTGAGGTTATGAACGGTGAAGTTGGCCGCGAGTTCCTGGATCGTCTGGATACTGCCGGTATCCATGGCATGGGCTTCTGGTTTGCCGGTTTCCGTCAGATGACAGCAAACAAAGACATCAACAGTGTTGCTGACATGAAGGGCCTGAAGATGCGTATTATGGAGTCCAACATTCTGACTGCAACCTACAATGCTCTGGGTGCACAGCCCATCGTGGTTGCTTACTCCGAGACCTACAACGCTCTGCAGAACGGCACCGTTGATGCACAAGAGAACCCCGCACAGTCTACATACACCATGAACTTCCATGAAGTACAGAAATACGTTGTTGACACCTATCACGATGCACAGGCACACATCCTGATGGTTAACGGCAAGTGGTGGAATGGCCTGAACGATGAGACCAAAGCTATCATTGCTGAAGCTGAAAAGGCTGGCCGTGCTGTTCTGGATGCTGAACTGCCCGGTTACACCCAGGATTGCATTGACAAAATGGTAGAGGCTGGCTGCACCTATCATGCATTTAATGAAGCTCAGATTGCTGAATTTAAGGCTGCTACTGCACCTGTTTACGATCAGTTCCTGACCACCGATTGGCGCAAAGACTACATTCCCCGCCTGCAGACCGCTTTTGAAGAGGCTGTTGCTGCTAAAAAATAAGCAGTGGGAAATGTGGTTTACGACAAACCGCATATGACAAGGCGCAGGGAGGCCGGCTTGGTTTCCCTGCCCTTATCAAAGAAGGGAGCTTGCTATGTCATTATTATCGAAAATAATGAGCTGGGTAGTGAAGGTAGAGAAGACTTTAATTGGCATCTGCCTGTTTCTTGCCACTGCAGTTATCATGATAAATGTTGTGGGACGCCGTATTGGTACTGCGCCTCAGTGGGGTGAAGAAGCTGTCCGCTATCTCATGATTTGGATTACCTTTATTGGAAGCGGTATTTGTTTCCGCAGATCTTCTCACTATGGTATTGACGTTATCCGCCGTGTTAATAACAAAACTTTTCAAAAGTTTATTACCGTATTTGTGCTTGTTGCCTGTGGTATTTTTGCCGGAATGCTGCTTTTCTTCGGCGGAAAATATACAGCATTTACCATGGCATCCAATCAGATGACCGCTGCACTGCGCTGGCCCATCTGGCTTGTATACGTCTCTGTACCCATTGGTGGCGGACTAATCATCCTGCATTTGCTTGAAGTCTTTTTAAGCGAAGTGTTGGGCGTTTACACAATTCAGGAATAACAGACAGGAGGACGAATTGATGGTACCTATTCTATTAATCTGCCTGCTGGTGTTATTCGTCAGCAGCGCGCCTATTACAGTTGCTTTGGGCCTTTCCGGTTTTTCTTCACTGGTTTTTGGCTCCGATATTGAACCTATGGTAGTAATTCAGCGCTTGGTGGGAGGCATTGACTCCTTTTCTCTCATGGCGCTTCCATTCTTCATTTTTGCCGCTAATTTAATGGACACCGGTGGCCTTTCCAAAAGACTGCTGAACTGGTGCCGTGCCCTTGTGGGCCATGTTTGCGGCGGTATTGCAGCATCCACACAGCTGGCCAGCATGTTCTTTGGTGCGCTGTCAGGTTCCAGCCCTGCCACCATCATCGCCATCGGTAAGCTGATGTATCCCGAAATGGTTGAGCGTAAATACCCTAAGCGTTTTATCGCGGGTCTGCTTGCTTCTTCCGGTTCGGTTGCGCTGATAATTCCCCCCAGCGTAACCATCATCATCTTTTGTACCACCACCGGTGCTTCGGTAGGCAAATGCTTCTTGGCAGGTTTAGCCGCCGGTGCAATTTTTGGTATCAGCAGCCTTATTTACATCTATTTTTATGCCAAAAAGCATAATCTGCCCCGTGATAAAAAGGCTAGCAGACGCGAGCTTTGGGTTGCTACCAAGGACGCTTTTGCGGCACTGATGGTTCCTATTATCATTCTGGGCGGTATCTACTCCGGTTTGTGTACCCCCACCGATTCCGCTGCACTTTCCGCTGTATATGCTATGATTGTTGGTCTGTTCATTTATAAAGAAATGGATTTAAAAAAGCTGTGGAAGGTCGCCGTTGAGTCTGCTGTTGGCTGTGCTCAGGTATTGGTGCTCATTTCCTCCGCTACCATTCTGGCATGGATTCTAACAGTCAGCCAGCTTTCTACCATTGTTACCAATGTTTTGCTGGCCAATGTTTCCTCCAAAATCACATACTTGCTGATTCTTAACCTGATTCTGCTGGTAATGGGCATGTTCATGGATGGCTCCGCAGCTATTTTGATCATTGCTCCCCTGGTTTACACCATGGGTATTAATCTGGGCGTTGACCCTGTACATCTGTGCATCATCATGATCTCCAACCTGGCTATCGGTATGTATACACCGCCTTTCGGCATGAACCTATTTGTCACCAATTCCATTACCAAAATGGATATGATGGAGATGTTGCCCGGCGTATGGCCATTCCTTGGTGTTAACCTATTGAGCCTGTTGGTTATTACATATTGCCCTGATGTCATTATGTTCCTGCCCAGAATGGCAGGCTGATACTTTTTATATTCAGTAGTTTTGGGAGCTTCTCTGCGGCCCCGGCGGGCCTGAGGCTTAGCCGTGACCCCCTGGGGAAGCTCCCTTTTTCAACCTTGCAATATCATAGGAGGTTTTGACATGTTAGAAAAAAGAGATCAAATTGCCATACAAAAGCGTTTGCAGGCCTGCATGGCAAAAAGCGGTCTGGATGCAATGATTATTGCCTCTCCCGAAGCTATTTTTTATGCAACCGGCTTTGCCAGCCAGTTTTTATACCAGTCAAACCAAATCGGCCTGACTGTAGCTGTTGTACCCAAAGAAGGCAAAGTAACCCTCATCTGCAATGAGTTTGAGCGTCAGACTGCGGTTTCCAGCTGCAAAGACATCAATATTGTCTCTTATCCTGTTTGGATTTATATTGAAGACTATGCAAAGGATGACGAAGAGGACAAGCCTGCACAGCCTGACCTTAACCGAACCTTCCGCATGGCTGCCGAAGTCATTTGCTCCGACTACTCCAACCCCAAGGTAGGTGTGGAGAGCGAGAAGATTTCTTACACCAAGTGGAATTATCTCCAGAGTGTGTTTCCCGGCGAACAGCTGGTAGACTGCAGCGCTACTTTGGTGGAATCCCGTATGATTAAAACTCCCTGGGAAATTGACGTGCTGCGCCGTGCAGCCGAAATTTCTGAGGTTGCTATGTATAAGACCGCCCGTGAGATTGTGCCCGGCATGACCGAAGCTGATGTTATGAAGCTGTTTAAGATGAACTGCCAGATGCAATCCTCCGATGTCATGGACATTCTGCAGGCACACACCGTGGCTTCTGACTTTGCCCCTGCCATTGTTCCTCGTCACAATCGCCTGCACCTGGGCGATGTCATCCGTCTGGACGGCGGCCCCATCTACTGCGGCTATGGTGCTGACCTTGCCCGTACCTTTGTGCTGGGTACTTCTACCGAAAAGCGCCGTGAAGAAATTTATGCAACACTGTGGAAAGGCGTAGAATGTGCCAAGAGTATGCTGGCTCCCGGCCTGCCCCTTGCCGATTTGTTTAAGGCTATTCAGGCTACCATTAAAGCAGATATTCCTTCCTACAAGCGCGGTCACCATGGTCACTCCATTGGCTGCAACCGCTTTACCGAGGAAGCACCCTTTATCTCTCCCGCAGAGAGCCTGACTTTCCAGCCCGGCATGGTATTCTGCCTTGAAATGCCCTACTACAGCAGCAAAAACCATAGCTATAACATAGAAGATACCTTCCTCATTACCGAAACAGGCTGTGAGTTCTTTACCCAGGCCAACGAAAGCCTGTATCTGTAAGGAAGCAAGCTGCTATATATGTTGACCACGTGGATAATAATATGCTCATGGCTGAAAACCAATGAGCAATGATAAAAATTGTCTTATGGCAATTGAATCAGACGGGGTGAAATAGAATGAAATATACCAAGGAATACTTTGATCAATATACCGAGCGCAAAGGAACACGCAGCATCAAATGGGATGGTTGTAATGACAAATTTGGTGTTGACGCCAGCGTAGAAATGCTCCCCATGTGGATTGCCGATATGGACTTTAAGTGTCCCGCAGAGGTGATAGACGCAGTTACCGCCAAAGCCCAGGAGGGAATATACGGCTACTGCACCAAGCCAAACAGCTTTTATGATTCTATCATCAGTTGGGTAGGCCGCCGCTATCACTGGGAGGTAAAAAAGGACTGGATTATTTTTACACCCGGAGTTATTCCCGGATTTACCATTGCCATTCAAGCCTTTACCCAGCCCGGTGATGGCATTATTGTACAAACACCGGTTTACTACCCGTTTATGGATGGTGTAAACAACAACGGCCGTACTTTGGTAGAAAATACACTGGTAGAAAAAGATGGGGTTTACTCCATTGATTTCGATGACTTGGAAGCTAAGGCAAAAGACCCTAAAAACAAACTGATGATTTTATCCAACCCACACAACCCCGTTGGACGCTGCTGGACACCCCAGGAGCTGGAGCGGTTGGGCAATATCTGTGCCGATAACGGCGTGGTACTGGTATCAGATGAAATTCATGCGGATTTGATGATGAAGGGTCACACCCATACCGCTGTATGCAGCCTTTCTGAAAAAATTCGGCAAAACACCATTACTAACTACGCACCCAGCAAGACCTTCAATTTGGCAGGGCTGCAAACAGCATATACCATCATCCCCAATGACAAAATGCGTGCAGCTTATTTAAAGGGTCTGAATGCAAACCGCATTTTCAACATGAACTGGTTTGGCCCTGTGGCGATGGAAACTGCCTATAACCAGTGTGAAGGCTATGTGGAAGCGTTGTGTGACTATATCAACTCCAACAAGCTGTATATGGCAGAATATATAAAAGAAAACCTGCCTCAGCTGAAGCTAATTGAGATGGAGGCTACCTATCTGGCCTGGGTGGATTTTCGAGGAACCGGCATGACCACCGAGGAAATAGAAAGCTTTATCATCAACAAAGCACACATCGGTGTCGATTTGGGCACCTGGTTTGGCACGGGCGGCGCAGGATACCTCAGATTTAATCTTGCTTGTCCCCGCTGCCTTGTCACCAAAGCTTTGGAACAGTTGAAACTTGCGTTAGAGTCTGTTTAAAGAGTGCCAATTTATCTTCTTTTTGCCTGATTACCTATTTTTATATTGAAACCAGCAAGCAACAACCCCGCAGGGATAAAATCTCTGCGGGGTTGTTGCTTGCTGCTATTTGCTGTTTATTACTTTTTCTATGGCAGAGGCTGCAGCATTTGCGCCGCCTGTCTGCCGAAAAGTAGCTGCAATTGCTGCTGTGGCTTGTCTGTAGGTATCTTGGCGTAACACTTGGCCAACCGCATCAGCAATGGTTTGGGGCTTGGTATTTCTCAGCATCATGCCGGCCCCAAGCTGCTGAGTGCGCTGGGCTACCAACCCCTCCTCGCTGTGCTGGGGAAACAGCACCATAGGTACACTGCAATAAATACTTTCGTTAACACTGTTCATACCGCAGTGGGTAACAAAGACATCGGCCGTTTGCAGCACTTCTATTTGGTCTACATGGGGTTTAACAACAAAGTTGGCGGGAATTGCCCCCAAAGCCGCAATATCGGTTTGAGGCCCTACGGACATGACAACGTCCATATCGGCGTTTTTCAGCGCCTCAATACAATTTTGATAAAATTTGCTGTTTTTATTGAGGACAGTACCAAGGGAGATATAAACAAGTGGTCGGCTTTTAGCGGTATTGGTGTTGTCTTTTACTGCTACCGAAGGTCCCACAAAGCTGTATTTGTCCGAAAAAGTATCCGCCAAGGGCTGAAACTCTTTTGAGGTATATACAATGGTATTTGTGGTGTTGTCGTTTTGTATCAGGTTAATAAAATTATCTTCCGGGTAGCCGTGTTCTGTCAGCTGCTGCATCTTCTTTTTTATCTTTGGCATGCCCAATATCATCAACAAAAGCTCTTTCAGGCTGCGTTTCATTAGGCGTGCGGTGTATTGGTTAAATGCAAAGGTAGTGGTGGAGCACACCAACGGCACCTGCAGCTTGGCTGCAAACAGCTTACCCCATAAACACATGGAATCTGATACGATACAATCGGGCTTAAACTCCTGCAATGCAGGGCATACAACAGGCTCAAGGGCAAGGGTAGTATCCACTGTCATTTCAATAAGTGCTGCAAAATCGCGGCCGATTTTCTTCTCCAAATCAGCGGGAGCAGGGGGCAAAAAGGCGTTACAGGAAATAAATTTGGCACCAGCTCCCTCAATTTTTTCTCTAAATTCATCAAAAGAGTAATACCAAACCTCATGCCCTCGAAGGGTCAGCTCCCGAACCACTTCAATGGTGGGGTTGGTATGACCATGAGCATAGATGCAAAAAAATACAATTTTACTCATTTGGCTTCTCCTCTGAATCAGGATTTTGGGCAAACACAAGCTTTGCCACACTGTCAAACAGAGATTTGGGGGGAATTGCAATTCCTCGGTTTTTGTCTGCCAGCACAATAATGGTGTCACCTGGCTTAAAGTCAAACATTTCTCGGGCTTCCTTGGGAATGACAAACTGGCCTTTTTCCCCTATTTTACTGTCCAGGCACGTTGGTCGGCATTTTTATTCATAGCAGCCTCCAAAAAATACAAGTATGAATAGTATGAATTGTATAACTAGAATATACTCCTGCTTAAGTTTAAAGTCAAGAGCGTCGGCATAAAAAACCACCCAAAAAGAAGATTCTTCCTTTTGAGTGGTTTGGGTTTTTATAGATTTATTTTTGCTCGGCCAAGGTGCGCTCCAATGCTTTTACGGCAAGGGTATCATCGTAGGTGCCCATCTCTTCGCCCAGGAGGGTCTGTAAAAGATAGCGCAAAAAAGCAGGATTGCGGGCCAGTAAAGGTCCCATTTGCCAAGTGCCAAAGTAGTTTTTATAATGGTTTCCTTCTACGGATGCCATTCCCTCACCGTCACCGGCGCCGCTTTCCACCAAAAACAAGGGGCAGGTGTTGTCTCCAATGATGTTTTGTGTGCGGTTGATAAAGCCATAGGTCTTGATGCTTTCATCAAAGGAACAGCGAGAAAACACATCGCTGGTAAACACCTTTCCGGTATCTGCTCCGGTGTAGTCAAACAGTCCGATGCCGGGCATTTGAACGCCATCGGCAGTGGTAAAGCTGTTTCCAAACAGCAGCCGGCCGTTGCCGGTTACAAAAAAGACCTTGCCGGCTTCTACGGCTGCCTTAATCCGTTCACCCTGTGCGGCAAAATGCTGGGCAACTGCAGCTAAATTGCGTGCTTTTCCATGACCGATATAGATAAGGTCTGCGTCTTCAACAGGTATTTCCTCATCCAAATTGGCAGTAATAACATGGCAGACGCCACCCATTTCTTCAATGCGGTTTTTAATGCACCTTATGTTGAAAAAATCGCCGTACAGGTCAAGGGTATCGCTATAAAGATGTAGAATTGTTATATTTTTCATTGTAGTGCCTCCAAGATGCCGTCCTCGTTGCCAAAGGCCGAAGCTGCCAGAATATAAATGGCGCCCCGGGTGTCGGCCATTTGGGCTTTGATGTTCCCAAGGTCATCTACCACAACCAGCTCCTCGTCGGTAAAGCCGCCTTCCTTTAGGCGTACTGCCAAATCGTAGGCACGTCCGCCGGAGCACACCACATGGTCAACTTTGCCCTTTAGACGCTCAAAGGTAACGTCATACAGCCAGGAGATATCCTTTTTTTCGGTGTACAGAACATTGTTGACAAACAGCACGACGGTTTTTTCTTCCGGCTGTTCCAGCGCATAAGAAATGGACTGATCCAGAGAAGTTGGGTTTTGCTTGGTAAGCATCAGCACTGCCTTACGGCCCAGCAGAGTCATTTCATCATAGCGCACCTTGCTTACCTGGAAGGTAGCAGCGCCTGCAATAGCCTGCTCCAAGGTTAGCCCAGCCTGTACACAGGCAGCCACAGCAGCGGTGGTGTTGATGACGTGGAAGGTGGTTTTGTAGGTAACCGTGGCAGGTATGCCGTTAATGCTAAAGCTACCACCGGCAAAGTCTACGTCGCTTGCCAAAAAGTCGATGGGAGGGGTGGCGTAGCCACAGTGGTCACAGTGAAAAGAACCAAT
>JAEYXR010000024.1 GCA_023431215.1 Bacillota bacterium | reverse complement strand
GAATACCTGCCGTGGTGGGCGTAACAGGGCTTTGTGAAGTGCTGAAAAGTGGCACCACCATGATTGTGGATGGCGCCAAAGGCAACATTATTTTGGAGCCGGACCAGGATACCCTTGCCGGTGCGCTCAAGGAGCAAACCATAGAAGCTGCAAAAAAACAGCAGCTTAGGAGTGTTGCAGCCAAGCCCGCAATCACGTTGGACGGAGTACAGGTAAAGGTAGAAGGAAATATTGGATGCCCCGCTGATGCCCATGTGGTGTTAGATAATGGCGGTGACGGTGTTGGTCTATTTCGCAGTGAGTTTTTTTATATGAACAATGCTTCTTTTCCCACGGAGGAAATGCAGTACCAGGGCTACCGTCAGGCAGTAGAAAAAATGGGCAGCAGGCAGGTCATTGTGCGCACAATGGACATTGGCGGCGATAAAAAGCTGCCTTATTTTGAAATGGAGCCGGAGCTAAACCCCTTTTTGGGGTATAGAGCATTGCGCATCTGCCTTGACCGCAAAGATATCTTTAAGCCGCAGCTTCGTGCGCTGCTTCGGGCATCTGCTCATGGTAATCTTGCCATTATGCTGCCCATGGTGAGCTGTATAGAAGAAATACAACAAGCAAAAAAAGTGGTGGAGGAGTGCAAATCAGAGCTCAGGCAGGAGGGAAAGCCTTTTTGTGAGGATATTCCGCTGGGCATTATGATAGAAATTCCTTCCATTGCACTTCAGGCAAGAGATGCTGCAAAGCTGGTAGACTTTTTTTCCATCGGAACCAATGATTTGCTGCAATACTCGCTGGCCACAGACCGTATGAATCAAAAGGTAGCCGGGCTATACAAACCATTTCATCCTGGTGTTTTACGCCTGATAGCACAGGTCATCCGTGATGCCCATGCAGAGGGAATTCCCGTGGGGATGTGCGGAGAGATGGCAGGAGATATTCTTTCTGTTCCGGTGTTGCTGGGCCTGGGGCTGGATCACTTCAGCATGAGTGCAACCGCAATACCGGGGGTCAAAAATCTTATCTGCACATTAGATGCCGAGGAGTGCCGTGAGCTTGCCGCACAGGTACTGGCACAATCCACCTCCAAACAGGCTGAAGACATGGTCAGAATATGGTTATCTCAAAAAGAAGTAGATTAATGTCCGAAATATCTGTCTCACCGGCATAAAAATCATTTTTCTTCATAACTTGCCTAAAACGGTGTTTTAATAGTATAATAAGAACAGCAAAGGGTAGCGGCTCTGTAAAGAGTATTTTTACAGAGCCTGCTGCTCTTTAAAAATGTAAAAAGAAAGTTTATATTGTGTGCTTTAACATACAATATAAACGCTGCCCAAATCACCTTGGAATGCTTTTGTTAATTTTATATCAAAAAGCATATGCACAGGCTGCTGTTTATTGGTTAAAATAGTAACAGTGTTTTTTATAATTTCCATATCTTTTTTAAAAAATTGTCTTGTAAATATGGGCAAGTGATTATATAATTTTGAAGCGTACCAATAATAAAAATGTTTGAAATATAAGTCAAGAGGAGTCAGTATTACATGAGCGATGCATACAGGATTATTGATAAGACTTTAAAGTCTGGAGTAAAAAGGATCGGTATGATGACCGGCGGAGGCGACTGCCCGGGTCTTAATGCGGTTATCCGTTCTGTTGTTATGATGGCGGACAAGCATGGGGTAGAGGTAGTAGGCATTCCCTATGGCTACCGCGGCATGTATTTGGGCGGAGATTACTTTAAAGTGCTTAAGCCGGCCGATGTACGTGATATTATTGATCACGGCGGCACAATTCTGTTTAGCTCTAATAAAGATAATCTGTTTAAATATCCCCGCCGCAACAAAGAGGGATTTTTGCGTGACGAAAATGGCGAGCTTGTTTATGATAATTTTTCTGAGCAGGCTGTTCAAAACCTCCGTGATGCCGGAATAGACGCCATGATTATTGTGGGCGGTGACGGTACTCTTACTTCCGGCCGAGATTATTCCCGCATGGGTGTACCTGTGGTAGGTGTGCCAAAAACCATTGATAACGACCTCCGTTCCACCGATGTCACCTTTGGTTTTGATACCGCTGTGTCTCGCTGTGTACAGGCGGTGCAAAGCATCAATACCACCGGTGTAGCCCACAGCCGCGTGATGTTTATTGAGGTTATGGGCCGTAACGCAGGTCATATTGCCCTTAGCACCGCTATCAGCAGTGCGGCAGATATTGTTCTCATCCCCGAAATCCCCTATAAGGCAGAAAACCTGGTGGAGGAAATTCGTAACCGCCTGACTCAAAAAGGCAACTGCTTTGTTATTGTATCCGAGGGTGTAGAAACTCCCACAGATGGCAGCTTTACCAGTAAAATTGTAGAAGGATCTCCTGATGCGGTTCGTTTTGGTGGTGTTTCCAACGTCATTGCCGAGTACGTAGAAAAAGCACTGAACAACTCCCGTGACGAAAACGGATATGCCATTAACGAAGTGATTATGGATGTGGAGTGCCGTGCCACCAATGTGGGGTACGCCCAGCGCGGCGGCACACCCACAGCCAATGACCGTCTGCTTTGCACTCGTCTGGGTGTTTTTGCCGTTGACCAGCTGCTCAATCATCTGGTTCCCGATGAAAAAGGCAACTTTGGTAAAATGGTTGCCATTCGCAACAATCAGCCTACTGCAGTATCCTTGGAAGAAGTAATCAGCAGTGCAACTATGATTGGCAACCAAAGACTGGTTAACCCCGATGATGAGCTGGTATACATTGCAAGAAGTGTTGGCATTTCCTTTGCCGACTGATTTTAAAATACTAAAAACCCCCTATTGTGCGGCATCTGCCGCATAATAGGGGGTTTTGTCATTTTAAACTGTTACCAATCCGTTGCTTTTGAATAAGGCAATTGGACGAAAATAGTTAGATAGAATCTACCGTAAGATTACACAAACAATCTGGCGACCAGTCCTTCTAAAATGCCCCACAGCGAGAAATCGTTACCGCCGAATACCAGCATCCAGTTGCCGATGGTATTGCTGTAGAAGAAACCGGCAAAGCCAACCAAAAGCACCATAAGAATACCGCAGACGGCAGAGCCGATAATGCAGCCCCGGATGCCGCCGGTAGCATTGCCGATGATGGCTGCGGTACCTGTCTCAAAGAAGCAGGTAAAGGCCAGCGGCAGTACCACCATGGGGAAGATACCCATGGGAACGGTGATGAGGATGGTGATAGTGGAAGTAACAAGGGCTACGATAAAGCCGATAAGCAGTGCATTGGGTGCATAGTTGAACAATACGGGGCAGTCCAAACCGGGGATAGCACCCGGAACAACCTTTGTGGCAATGCCCTTAAAGGCGGGAACAATTTCAGAAATAAGCAGTCGAACACCCAGCAGCATAATGGTGACGCCAACGCCAAACATAATGCCTTTGGTAAAGTAGAAGGTAAATGCGCTGGAATAACCCCAAACCTCAGCAGGGCTGAAGCCATTGACGCTGAGGACAACACCCATAACAATATAGGTTAGGCAGATGACAATGGAGCCGGTGATAGAAACTTCACGCAGGAACCCCAGCGCCTTGGGGAATTTAATATCCTCGGTGGATTTTTCTTTGTTGCCAACCACTTTGCCTAAGTAACCTGCCACAAGGGACAGCACCGTAGTGGGGTGAGCAACAGTGAAGCTGTCGTTACCCGTAACCTCCTTGACCAAAGGACGCATCAGGTTGGGGGAGATAATCATATAGGCGGCGGTAAAAACTGTTGCCAAGACTACCAGAGGAACCCCGCCCAAACCTGCGTCTACCCCTGCGGCAATAAAAATATACGGGAACCAGTAAAGCATATGGCCTGTTAAAAAGACCGCCTTAAATTTGGTGAATCTGGCAAACAGCAGGTTGATAATAAAAGCAACCAACATAACAATGCCGATTTGGGTACCGTACTTGGTACCAAAGTCTGCCATATCCGGTGCGGCGGTAGAGCCCGGCATAATCTTTGAAAAGGCTGTTCCGATATCTGCCACATTTCCGGAAATAAGGCTCACACCCTGATTCAATACAAAAAATCCAATGGCGGTCATTGCAGTACCGCGGACAATTTCGGTAAATGGCTTTTTTAGTAAAATAAGACCGATGCATGCAATTAATGCAAGGAATATAGCGCCCTGGCCAAAAATTTCATTGACGATAAAATTTAGAACTGCCATAACTACTCCTCCCTACAACTGTTTATTATTTGCTAAAGTACCCCAATACCTTTTCTTCTACCTCTTTGTCATCCATAAAGTTTTTTACAATAACAAGAGGGACTGTGGCACGGTCCTGGATGCGCCCGGCAAGCTCTTCCGAAATGAAAATAACATCACACGGGGCAGAGCAGCAGGTTCCAACATCTCCGCAGAACACCTTGGCTTCCAAATGGTTTTTCTCAAGAACTTCCTCAATCTTCATTCTTAAAAAAAGAGAGGAACCACACCCAAAACCGCATACAGCCTGAATTTTTACTTCACTCATTTCCAATCACCCTTCAAAAGCAGTAGTATATACAGTGCCAAAGCACAGCATATCAAGAATTAATAATTTCGTACATTTCTTGGTCGGTTTTAGCGGTTGTCAGTAAATCTACAGAGCCTTCTTTCATCAGTGCTTTTGCTACCCGGCGCATGGTTTTAAGATGCGAATCGTGATCAGTACAGCTTATGCAGAGAACTACCGAAACAATCTTTTCTTCAGAAATAAATGAGACTGGACTTGTTAAATTAATCAGAGAAACATCATTTTGAATTACGCCGTTGTCCGGTCCGGGGGCAGCATGGGCAATGGCAAGGCCCGGCATAATGACCATATAGGGTCCATACTCATAAACTGCAGAGATCATGCTGTCAATATATTTTTCCTGTATACTACCTGCTGTCAGAAGAATTTCTCCCGCATGTCGGATGGCATCTTGCCAGTTGGAAGCAGATAATTGTGCTTTAATGTTGGTCAGCGGAATGATTTCTTCCATCATATTTCTCCTTTCTCTTTACTACATTCATTGTATCACCAAAAAAATTAATTTAAAATTAACAAAATTTACATAATAAATTACAATATTATATAGAAATTAACGAAAATGACTTGTGGAGATTGTAGAATAGTTTATAATGAAGTTGGGTGATAATAATGATACAAGGTATTTTTATAGATATTGACGGAACACTGGTAAGCCTAAAAACCCACAGGGCACATCCCAAAGATGTTGTGGCCCTAAAAAAAGCCAAAGCAGCCGGCGTCAAGTTGTTTGTAGCAACGGGGCGCCACATTGGGGTGCGGGAAGAAGGCTATGTTTTGGATGGCCTTTATGACCTATTTGATGGCTTTGTATGCACAACAGGTCAGTATTGCTTTACAGCAGACGGGCACACCGTACTAAAAAACTCCATTGATCCCGAAGATGTAAAAGCTGTGGTACAAATGACCCGGAAACATCAAATTCCATGTACCTATGCAGATGAAAAAAATCTTTATATCAATATGGTAAATGACAGGGTAATAGAGCACAATAAAAAAATACAGCTGCCGATTCCTCCAGTGCGGGAGATGCAGGAATCAGATGAGATGCTGTCTATAACCCTCTATATGACACCGGAAGAGGAGCAAAACCTGTTGAAGCCTTTATTGCACCATAGTAACACGGTAAGCTGGATGGAGGGCATTGTGGATATTCTGCCCAAATCCGGAGGAAAAATGTCCGGGATTCGGGCAATGGCAGATTATTTTGGAATAGGTCTTGATGAAATTATGGCAATTGGAGATAGCAGCAATGATTTGGATATGATTTTAGCTGCCGCAATTGGGGTTGCAACGGCAGATGCACCCCAGGAGCTGAAAAAGCACAGTGATTTTGTTACCAGTGTTTGTGAAGAAGCAGGTATTGAAAAAGCGTTACTGCATTTTGGTGTAATCAAGTAAAAAGAAAGAGGGATAAGAATATGGCAAACGAGGTAATTTCTAATGCAATGTCTCTTTTGGAAAAATTGGAGCAGTCTCAACCTGATAATGTAAGCAAAGCGGCAGACAGTGTAGTGCAAGCACTGACACATGGGGGAATATTACAGGCATTTGGCTGCGGACACTCGGTTGCCGGTGCCCTAGAGTTGTGCCACCGTGCCGGGGGGCTGGTACCCACCAAGCTCATTCGTGAGCCTGCCTACGGGGACTACGAAATTGTTGAAGGTGTTGGTAGTCTGTTTATGAAAAAGGTGGAGGTTTTGAAGGAGGATGTTGTTTTTATCATCAGCCATTCTGGGCGCAACCCTCTGCCCATAGAAGTATGCTTGGAAAGCCAAAAGCGTGGAGCCAAAGTGGTGGCTGTAACCTCTGTAGAAGCAAGCAAGGCAACCACATCTCGCCACAGCTCGGGGAAGCTGTTGTATCAGCTGGCAGATGTTGTCATAGATACCGGTGTCCCCAGCGGAGACGCCATGATTAAGCTGGAGGGGCTAGACACCAAAATTTGCGGCATGTCTTCCATTGTTACAACAGCAGCTCTGCAGTGGACGGTACTGGAGGTAGCAAAAAAAATGCTTGCCGCAGGGCTGGAGCCGCCTTTTTATAAATCTCAAAATCTGGATGGCGGGCATGAGTATAACGACCGCATGATGGACAGATATTTAAGCAGAATCTGGCATATCTAAGTTTGTGGTAATTTATTTGGTCGCCTATGGCCTTTACAATTTTCATGAGGCGGCTTGCAGCTGCAAAAACAAAGCAGCCCTGTCAATTGGCAGGGCTGCTTTGTTCATTTTTGACCTATTGCCCACTGAACTTTTGCTTTGCAGCATCAATTTTTTGCTGTTCTACCTGCTGGGAAGGATACCACCCCTTAGCAGACATTTTGGAATAAATTTCATTTTGCATGCAAAGGCAATCGTTAGGTGCGTTTTTAAATTCAGAGTGCACATTGGCGGTAGAAGATTCTATGGTGCCATGCATCATGAGGTCACAGGCACTTTTGGTTGCTGTCAGGATGTTTTCCATAATCACTCTATCTTCCATTTTTTCCTCCCATTAGCTGTTAAGCAGGCTATAAAATTTACTGAATGTGTCATTGTGCTTTGTTGCAAGGCCTTGCACATAAGTTTTTAGTTCAGAATCCTGCATTTGGCTGGCAAAATCTCCAAGAGCTGTTTTCATTTGCTTTTCGTGACCCAATGCATCTTCTACATATAATAATTCTTTTGGTGTCATTTGATAAAACCTCCTATTATTTTTTATTTTGTCAAAGTTTATTATTTAAATAAGCGGACGTAATATTCATATACAATGGCGTTGCATAAAAGTAGCGTGGTTTAAATGTGCTTTTATCTGAAAATAAAACAGACAGTAAGATTTTTAAGCATATACGGCATATTATGTAATAAAAAATAAAGAAGGAGTTAATGCAATGTACAACAACAGATCAAGACGGTATATTCCTGTTAAAAATCAAATTATAAAAGACTATGGGCCAAAACCGTTGGTAATTAATATTGAACAGGCAACTCTGCAAAACAATTATTTTAGAACCACCTTGTGGACAGGGAAATATTTGCAGTTAACACTCATGAGCATCAGGCCGGGGGAAGATATCGGGCTAGAAATTCATCATGACCTGGATCAGTTTTTGCGCATTGAGCAGGGGCGCGGCGTTGTAATGATGGGCAATAATAAGAACAGTCTGGAGTTCAGAAGAAGCATTAACGCCAACGATGCAATTATTATACCGGCAGGAACCTGGCATAATTTAATCAACACATCAGGCGTACCACTAAAACTATATTCCATTTATGCTCCGCCCCAGCATCCTTTTGGCACAGTGCATATAACAAAGCAGGATGCCGAAGAGCACCATTGATTTTTGGTGGAATACTCAAAACTTAGATAAATCAATTAAAATGAGCAGTCTGCGAGTTTGGCGCAGCTGCTCATTGGCTTTTATTTATCCTGGTATTGATGAAGAATTTCTCTAAACTTAGAAGCATGAAGACCTTCTTCTACTGCAAAGTCTGCAAATATTTTTGCAACGGCGCTGTCGTCCTTAATTTCTTTTGAGTAAGACTCAAAATCTCTGACAAGCTCCATAGAATTTTCCCAAGCTTTCATTACTCTGTCTCTTGTGGTTATTTCAACATCATACTTTTTCATTGCTGCCTCCAAAGTAAATTTAGTTAAATCTAGTATGCTTGTTTCTAAAAATAATATTCGGACAATGAAAGTGAATAAAGGTGTTATATGCTGCCGCAATATCTATACAGCTTTTATTTAGGGGCTTTTTTTAAATTGCCGGTAGCGGGGTTATCAATAAGCTTACCATTTTGGGTAAAGCGGGAGCCATGGCAGGGGCAATCCCAGCTGTGCTCCTGAGGATTCCATTTTAAGGCACAGCCAAGATGCGGACAGCGCTTTGTGGTGGGTGTAAGCATACTGACGGTTGCTTCCCAGGCGTTGGCAAATAGCTGGGGACGCAGCATTGTCCTTGAGGGAGAAAAAACAGGAGCGTATTTGTTTTGTTTGCCTAAGACCAAGTCGGATAAAATCATAGCAGACACCATGGAGGTTGTCATACCCCATTTGTTAAAGCCTGTGGCAACATAAAAATCAGGCGTGTTCTTAGAATAATTTCCAATATAGGGAGTTTCATCAAGGGTCATACAGTCCTGAGTAGCCCAACGATATTTTATTTTTGCATCCGGATAATGCTTTTTTGCAAAAGACTCCAGCTCTTGCCAGCCTCCCCCCTGTTTCCCTGTACGATGGTCACCGCCGCAAAGCAGCAGCAGGTCTTTTTCGTTTCTAAACGACATTCCCTTGGGGTATTCATCCACATAGATACCATTGATTTGGGGGGCCTTTTCCAGTGCAATGGTATAAGACCGTCCCTGATACATTTTTATAAAATAGCTGCCGTGCTTGTTAATAAAAGGAAAATGGGTGCAAACAATAATTTTGTTTGCGGTAATGGTTCCATGGTCTGTGGTTGCCTGATGCTCACTTAACTGGCGCACGGTGGTGTTTTCATAAATATTAAGCTTTGCAGCAATGGCAGACAAAAACTTAAGGGGATGAAATTGAGCCTGATTTTGAAGCTTTACCGCACCTGCCACAGAAAAGGGAAGTGGAAGCTCCTTTACAAATTCTGCTTGTACTCCAAGCATTTGATAAGCATTTATTTCCTTTAAAATCTTATTTTTATCATTTAAAGAATAAACAAAAGCATCTTTGGTCTCAAAATTACAATCAATATTTTTGCAAATCTGGCTGTATTTGATGAGCGCTTCTTCATTGGCTTTGTAATAGAGCCGGGCTTTTTCCAAACCAAATTGACCAATCAGCTTATCGTAAATCAGTCCGTGCTGCAGTGTTATTTTAGCAGTGGTGTTTTTGGTAATGCCGGAACCAATTCTGTCTGCTTCCACCAAAACATAATCGGCACCGGCTTGTGCCAGCATAGACGCACACAGAATACCGGCCATTCCTCCGCCGATAATCAACACATCTGTTTTAATATCTTTGTCCAGACTTTTAAACCTTGGCAAATCTGCAGTTTTTGTCCATACCGAGTCCATATTATCACCTCATGTACAGTATGCACTGGTTGTTTTTAGTTATTTATGAAGGTCAACCCAATATTTTGGCGTGATACTAGATAGTATCCAAAACATGTGTATATATTTTGAGAATTGTATTGAGTTTTGTACGATGCTGTGGGGTATTGTTACCCTTCAACGCCAAAGTAAGCAGGTCTGCAGCAAACAAGATAAAACAAAAAGCAGTCTATACGGCACTTGTAGTGCCAAATAGACCGCTTTTTTGTGTGGTAACATCTTTAGTTGGTTGCTAAATTAAGGAGGACAAAACACTGGCTTTTGTTACAATGCCCAGTAGCCTCTGCTCACTGTCAACAACAGCAAGAGGATAGGAGGCCTCGGCTGCCAGCGGCATAATGTCCTCAACCAGAATATCAGTGGTTGTTGTGGTAACATCACGTACCATAACCTCTGCAATGCTTAATTTTTCTTTTCTTGCACGCATGGCATCAGCAAGGGTGAGTATTCCGTTAAGCTTCATTTTGCCATCCACAACGTAAACCGAAGACAACTCGTTTTTACGCATCTCACGAAGGGCGTGGTCAATACCATCACTGATTTTAATCAGGCTGGAAGGTGTAATCATGATATTGCGAACCGATAATACCTTTGATTTGTCGGCTGAGTCGATGAAACGACGCACATAATCGTCTGCGGGGTTAGAACTCATCCGTTCCGGTGTGTCAACCTGTATAACCTGCCCGTCACGCATAATGGCAACGGTGTCACCCAGCTTAAACGCTTCATCTATGTCATGGGTGATAAATATGACTGTTTTGCCA
Organism: Bacillota bacterium; assembly: GCA_023431215.1. GTDB lineage: Bacteria > Bacillota > Clostridia > Oscillospirales > Ruminococcaceae > Angelakisella. The sequence continues at coordinate 32,139 of JAEYXR010000024.1, read as the reverse complement.
AGCTTCCGCTGAATGGTCAGCAGCTCAAACTGCATATCCTTGCGCACCAAGGGGTCAAGGGCAGAAAAGGGTTCATCCATCAGCAGCACTTCAGGGTCGTTGGCCAATGCCCGGGCAAGACCTACACGCTGGCGCATACCGCCGGACAAGTTTTCTATCATGGTTTTTTCCCAGCTCTCAAGGCCTACAAGAGAAATAGCTTCTTTGGCACGCTGTTCACGCTCTGCGCGTGAAATACCACGAACCTCCAGTCCGTAGGCCACATTACCCAAAACATCCCTATGGCTCATCAGCCCAAAGGACTGAAAAACCATGGCTATTTTGTGACGTCTAAACTCCCGAAGTTCCTTTTTGGATAATTTGGTCAAGTCTACGCCATCAAAAAGAATTGACCCTGAAGTAGGACGGTTTAAACGGTTAAAGCAGCGTACCATGGTGGACTTACCGGAGCCGGACAAACCAATGATAACAAAAATACCGCCTCGTGGAATTTTTAGGCTTACATCATACAACGCCGTGGTAACACCTATTTTGCGGTAAACCTCATCCTTGGTTGCACCATTGCGGAGCATTTCCATGGCGTCTTCACGCCTAAGACCGTACAGCTTGGATACATTTTGGGTTTCAATAATATAATCACTCATCCTGCTTCACCCCCTGGCTGTTCGTCTTTTGCAAACCATCCCTGTGTCAGCCGGTCTAAGATGATGGCAAGAATGACCACTGCACTGCCTGCAATAAAGCCGCGGGAAATTTCAATACGGTTTACTGCAATAAGAACCTCGTTGCCAAGGCCGCGAGCACCAATCATGGAGCAGGTAACAACCATAGACATAGACATCATCAGGGTTTGATTGATGCCGGTCATAATGGTGGGCAGCGCTTGAGGAATCTGCACCTTGAACAAGAGCTGCATGGGGGTAGAGCCAAAGGCACGTGCGGCCTCTACAACCTCGGAGTTTACCTGCCGGATACCCAGACTGGTAAGACGGATGGCAGGAACCATAGAATAAATTACTGTTGCAATAACAGCAGAGGCCGAGCCCATGCCAAAAAAGATAACTGCCGGAATCAGGTAAACGAAAACCGGCATGGTCTGCATCATATCCAACATAGGCCGTATCATTCTGTTGGCGTGCTCAGAGCTGGATATGAGTACACCAATGGGCAAGCCGATGATGAGGGCAATGATAACGCCTGCCAAAACAATAGAAAGAGTCAGGTTCATTAAGCTCCACAGCCCAAATACACCAATGGTGCATAACAAAAGACTGTATAAGACAGCAGAACGCAGTTTTTTGTGTGCTTTCCAAGCAAGAAAAAATACCAAGCCGATCAGAACAAACCACGGAATATGGCTAAATAGCCAGTTTATTGCACTGACGAAATCGGTAAGGCCATTTTTAATACTGCCAAAGAATGCGGAGTTGTTAGCCGCAAAGCCACGAACCGCCTGATCAATGACATCTGTGTTTAAATCAATGGTAAAAGGAAATTCAAATATCCACTCCATAAATCCTCCTTACCCAATGGCAGCATACAGTGTTTTTGCCTGCTCTGCCGTCAACCAGTTTTCTGCCAAATCGCGATACTCGTTTAAAAACCACTTTGCTGCGGTTTTGTAATCCGCACCTGTTTCCTCCATATAAGCAAGAGCCTCGCTGGTTAAAGCAGACGAGGTATGATATTTTGATAAAAACTCACAAAACTCAGGGTTGTTTTCATAAAAGTTATTGCTGACGCAGACGGTAACCCTTACAGAAGGACATTCACATTTGCCTTCAAAATAAGTGGCTTCATCATAAGGCTCATCCTCCAAAAGGACGAAGTCATATTTGCCCAACAGCCAGGTAGGCTCCCAGTAATAGGCAACAACAGGCTCACCTTTATCATAGGCTGACACCAAAACAGCACTTGTTGCGGCGTCAGTACCCGGTTCAAGGTAATTGTAGTTTTCATCCAAGCCGTAGTGCAGATATTTTTTGTGAATAATATCTGTAATCTCCCACCCGGCAATACCACCATAAATAATACCCTTGGACGGATTTTCAGGGTCTTTAAACAGTGAGGCATAATCTTTTAAATCTGCAACTGTTTTAAGGTTTGGCGCCATGGGCTCTATGCCGCGTGCAGGGTCTCCCTCAATAACATAACGTGGAACATACAGCCCTTGTGCGTTGTCATCAAAGTTTACGCCAAGCTCTTTTAAAGAGCCTGCTTTAATATCACCTGTGTAGTCGGGAAGATTGTCTGTCCAAACCTCCATATGTACATCAATCTCACCCTTTTTTACAGCCTCATGTGTGATAGGGGTACTGCCAGAAACCTCCGTCCAGCTATAACCGAACACTGTTTCAGCTACTGTTCCTGCCACAGCATTGTGGAATAAGATGGAATCCCAGCCGACATCTGCAAAGGTAATGGTTTTGGTTTGCTCCTTTGGGGAGCACCCGGCAAAGCCGCCTGCCAATACAGCAAACACCAATAGAACAGCAAGAATTTTGGTCGTAAATTTCATATATTTACCTCCTTTTTATTTAAAGTAACAACCTCTATTATAGTGTGAAGTTGTTACTTTGTCAAACAAAAAATAAAACGCCTTAAGACAAATATAAGTCTTAAAGCGTCTATTCATGCCAATTTAAAAAAAATTTTAGTATAAAAATTCTCTGATTCTTTGGTCAGAGTCTTCCTGAGCCACAAAGTAAATAATATCGTTTTCTCGTATAATGGCATAAGGCCCCGGCGAGCGAATCAGGGTATGCCCCTGCTTAATTGCAACCAAAGTTGCGCCAGTGTGCTGCCAAAGCTTTAACTCCAAAATAGATTTGTTTAAATATTTGCATTTGGAAGTAATGCGCAGAGAAAAAGGCATCAGAGGATTCATGGAACGAAAGTGCTCGGTTGCCAAAATCAGCTCTGAAATATCACTGCTTAGGGTATCTATTTCCTTTTGCTGCTGTTGAAGGTTTTTCATAATAGAGTTTTTCAGTGTTTCAATAGAGGTGCGCTTTGAAAATTGATTTAAAAACTCAACGGCCTTGCTTCTTGATTTAATGGTCATGCCGCTGCCTTTTTCAGAGGATACAATATCCAAGTCAGACAAAATACAAAATGCTCTGCGTGCAGTTTCGGGCGAAACGTTGTACTGGCTTGCAACAGAAGATCTGCCATGGATTTTTTGTCCTATGGCATATTCTTCGTTTACAATTTTTGAGGCAATCTCAAGGGCAATTTGTTGGTACTTAGGAATTGTTACAGTAACTTGCTGATGGTCCGCCATATGATAGCTCCTTTTTTATCACAGCAGCAAACGCCGTTTTATTTTCTTTTTTATAGCCGCTTTTAGTATTTTCCATTGTACTTATTTAGCTGTATTTCTATTTTAAAACGAAAGCCCCATAAGTGGCTAAACAGGACATAACAGAAAAGGCACAGATACCGAAATATCGTGTGCCATTCTGCCGCTGAATTATATTTGGAGCTACTGATGGGACTCGAACCCACGACCTGCTGATTACGAATCAGCTGCTCTACCAACTGAGCCACAGTAGCACAATCGGCGCACATGGCGCCGTTTTGTTTTTGGCGAACACAACAATTATACTGTTTTAGCAGGGTTACGTCAAGCACAAACAAACTTAAAATGATACAAATTCAGCGGTGCTGCCGGTGCGTGAGCGTTTTACAGACAATACGGTATGCAGCCTTTCTTTGAGTGCATCTACATGAGAAATAACACCCACCAGGCGGCCCTCTTGGCGCAAGGCCAGCAGGGTATCTACAGCGTTTGCCAAAGATTCTTCATCCAGTGTACCAAAGCCTTCGTCTACAAACAAGGTTTCCAAACGAACAGCGCCGGAATAAAGCTGTACCACGTCTGCAAGGCCCAATGCCAGCGCCAAGGATGCTTTAAAGCATTCCCCTCCGGAAAGGGTGGAAACAGGTCGCTTTTGCCCGTTGTCGTTGTCAAACACCTCCAGATCCAGACCGGAGCGTGCCCCGTGGCGGGCAGCATCTTCCATACGAACCAGGCGGTAACGTCCGTCGGTCATTTTGCTTAAGTGCTGATTAGAAATTTGAATGATATCCTCAAAATAGGCAGATAACACATAAGACTCAAAGGTCATGGCCTTTGGGTTGTCCCCATTGGCCAAGCGGTAGAGCCTAGACACTGTCTCATACTGCTTTTCCAGCTTTTCACCTGCAGCAGCCTCTTTTTGTAGCTGTGCAACCTGATTTTGGCAAAGAGAAATGTTGGAGGTAATAAAAGATAGTTTTTTTCGAAGAAGCTTTTCCTCCTCCTGCAGCGCCGTCTGTTTTTGCAGAAGCTCCTCTAAATCGGGAGGTTCTTTCCCTGCCAATTCTTCTTCCAGCTGTGTAAGCAGGGCATTGGTGGAGGTCAGATCATCTCTGTGACGGCGCAGGCGCAGCTCCCATTGCTCCTTATTGGAGATGTTTTCAAGGGCTGCTTCATAGTCTTCTCGACGGATAAAGCCGCTTTGCTTCATGGCTACAGCAAGCTCAGATTTGCGTCGTGTAAGCTCTGCGGTATCCTCTTCTATCTGCCGAGCCAAAATCTCCACTCTTCCTGCCGCACCTTCTAAGGCAGCGGCAGCATCATTCTGCGCTTTTTCCCATTGCTGCAGCCAAGCTTCCAACGTTTGCTGCCGGCTGTGTAGGGTATCAATATGCAATTTCAGTGCAGCGGCATCGGTGTGCACGCCCAATGCGGTCTGCATGGATTCAACTTCACCTTTGACAGCAGCCGCTTCTGTACGCAGAACTTCCAAATTTTGACGCAGCTCAACCTCTAAGGCGGATAACCTGCTGCTATCTTCTTTCAGCAGTCCTTTGCTTTGGGGCCATGCCGCTGCGGCTGTGATTTCCAGTTGCGTTATGGTTTGGGTAAGATTGGCACCTTGGTTATCCAAAGTTTGTTTGATATCATCCAGCAGCACCCAGCTCTGAAATAAATCCGCTTGAGGCGGGATACATCCCGGAAGTAGCTCTAAGAGAAGGCCACGGCTGGCATCCACAGCAGAGAGTGCTTTGCGCATACGCTCCAGTGCAGCATCCATCCGCAGCTTAAGCTGTTCCACTTCCTCTTGTGTTTTGGCCTGCTGCATGGCGGCAGGGGAGGGATGATGAGTAGAGCCACACACGGGGCAAGGCTGATTTGGAACCAGAGTGGCTGCAAGTACGCCTGCCTGAGAACGGATAAACAGCCCATATTCCGCCAAATACTCCTCTTGCGCCTGCTGATAGGCAGGCTCCAGCAGCCTGGCTTGGCCAATGGCAGTTGTCAGCTGATGGAGATAAGCTTGCTGTCGGCCTACTAACTGCTGCTCCTTTTGCAGCTGGGCACGCTTGCAAAGCTGCTGTACTGCAATGAGGCTTTTTTCTTCTGTATCAATTTTTTGCAAAGCCTGATTTAATCCAGCTTGCAGAGCGGCAGACTGGGTAAGAAGGTCCTTCTTTTCTTCGGCCTTTATCATTTCTGCGGTTAAACTAAGCAATTGTTGTTGCTTTTCCGGTTTTTGCAGCAGCTGCTCCTGTGCCTGACGCAGGGCAGTTTGTGCCATATCACGCTTTTGAGAGACAGCTTCCAGCTCAGTTTTTCTCCCAGATAAAGCAGCCGATTGCTCGCGATAAATTTTTTCTACAGGAAAAAGTGCCGATGCAGCCTCCAGCTCCTTGATACTGCGCGCCAGCTGTTCCATTTGAGTCTCTTGTGCCAGCAACTGGTCGCGGTGGGCGATAAGCTGCCGATGCTTTTCAAAACGTTGGCTTAGGGTTTTGGCTTCCGAAATTTTCAAAGCCTCCCTCTCATTTTCCAACTTTTCCAAAGTGCAGCCTATGTTTTTACTTTCAGTTTCCTGCGTCAGTAAATACTCCTCCACCACTGCGGTAAGACGGGCGGCGGGGAGCAAATGCGCGTTGGGGCTCTCCAGCAGGGCAGTTACGCCGTTGTCTGCAAGATTTTTTACCAGACGTTGTTTTGCGTCGGTAATGCGCTCCACCTGGCTGCCCAGCTCTCTGCGACGGGCATCCATGCGTTTTACAAAAGCATCATATTCTTCGGTACCAAAAATTTTGCGGAACAATACGGTTTTTTCGCTGCTGGGAGCTTCCAGAAGTTGTTTAAATTCTCCCTGTGCCAGCATAACAATTTTTTTAAACTGATCGCAGCTTAAGCCCAGAAGATTTTGTATGGTATCGTTGACTTCACGCAGAGAGCCTATCACGGTACCGTCCGGCAGGGTAAGCTCGGCGCGCTGCTCCAAGACCCTGACACCCTCACCCCGCTTTTTCAGCAGCTCCTGTTTGGGGCTGCGGCAGACGGTATACTCCTTGTCCTCCAAAGCAAAGGTAAAGCTAACCCGGCATTCTACGCCGGCAGGAGCATTTTTACTGCGGAAGTTATCGCTTTGGCGGGTGCTTCCACTGGCTCTGCCATAAAGGGCAAAGGTCATGGCATCAAAAATGGTGGTTTTGCCGGAACCTGTTTTGCCACTGATGAGAAAAATACCGTTTTGCAGGGCAGGCTCAAAGTTGATAGAGGTATCGGCAAAAGGGCCAAAGGCGGTCATAGACAGCAAAAGTGGTCTCATAACCGGTCACCTGCTTTCTGGGCAGAAAGTTCTTCAATGATGGCAAGCTGTGCCTCAGTCAGGGCTTCTCCCGCAATTTGGGCGCAAAAATCCGCAAAAGCCTGGGAAAGGGTTCTGGAAGCCGCAGATTCTCCGCTAAGGAGCAGTTCCCCCTGGCTTTGAGAAACATAGCGAATAGCCAGGTAATTGGGATAAACGTTGCGCAGCTTTTCGGCGGCATTGGCTGCAGTTTCATCCGCAATGAGGTTGATAAAGACATAATCAGAGCTGGCAAAGCCGCCCTCTGTAGGGGCAAGCAGTTCCTCCAGTGTACCGCTGACAGACCGAAGTTTGCGCAAACTCGGTAGCTGCACCGGAGTTACCGAAAGCTGGCCTTTTTCACCCAGCTCAACCGAGTAGACACATTTGTTTTGATGTTCTTCGGACAGGGAGTAGGGAAGGGGAGACCCGGAATAGCGAAGATGCTCACCCCCTGCTCGCTGGGGTGCGTGAAGATGCCCCAGTGCAGCATAGTCAAAGCCGGCAATAAGGGCAGAGTTTACCAAGTCTAGGCCTCCAACCTCAACTTCAGAATCGCATCGCAGTGCATCCGATATTTCGTCGTCTTTGCTGCCGCCAAAGAAGCCATGGGCCACCAAAACATTTCGCCGTCCAGGGTCAATTTGTTCAGCGTTATATTGCAGCAAAGCAGCATAAGTATCACCAAAGTTTTTAATATCCAGTTCTGGAAAAAGAGTTTTTCCGTCGGCAGGGCTTACATAGGGGAGCAAAAAAAAGTCTACCTCACCAAAGCTGTCTGTTAAGGTAACCTTTGTAATTTGTTTTTGGGGTACGGCAGCCATTGTCAGCCCCCCTGCCTGATAAAGCCTGCTGCCAAAGGCAAGACGGCGCGGGCTGTCGTGATTACCCGATACTGCCAGCACAGGCACCTTGCAGTCCAGTACCAGGCGGCTTAAAAAGGTGTCTAAAAGTGCTACGGCTTCGGCAGGAGGCACCGAGCGGTCAAAAAGGTCGCCCGCCAAAACAACAGCATCATAATGCTCCTGCTGCAGATGCTCCACAAGCATATTACACCAAAATTCCTGGTCAGGCAGCAGGCTATACTGATACAGCAGCTTTCCCAGGTGCAGGTCAGATGTATGCAGGAATTTCATGGCGCTCTCCTTACCTGTTATTACATAAAATGATGAGACTATGATACCATCTTTTCTAAATTGCGTCAAAGCAAAACGGCATAGGTTGACGCTTGCCGCCCATACTAGTAAAGAACTGACAAGCCAAGAAAAAGGGTGTAAGAGCCAAACTGCATACTGGTATCGATACAACTTTTTGTAGCGTTTCGGCAGTGGGGAAAAGAGCGGGAGGGATGGTTAAAAATATGAGGCTTTTTATCATCGACCACTTTGCCGGTGGGCCGGAATTGGGAAGCCGTTGGCATACCTGGCGTTTGGCAAAGGATTTGCAGGAACGGGGCGTTGTGGTAACGGTATTGACAGCAGATTTTAGTCACAAGCGCCGCCATAATTTAAAGGTAGAGCATGATTTTGAAGAAACAAAGATAGGGGATGTGCCCTACTGCTTTGTAGGAACACCATCCTATGATAATACTTTGGGCGGCAGGGGACGAAATATAACGACTTTTTTGCGTAAAAGCTGGCTGGCAGCCAGAACATTGGCGCAAAAATATACACCTGATGTTATTTTGTGTGCCAGTGCATACCCGTTTGACTATTATGTTGCTAAACGTATGACAAGGTATCACCGGGCTAAAATAATTTTTGAACTGCAGGAAATTTGGCCTGTTATGATGCAGGAGCTGTGGGGATATAAAGATGATGAGATTTTGGTAAAAGCATCTGAGTCTGCTTTAAACAAAGCCCTGGGTGCTTCCGATAGAGTTCTGGGTGTACTGCCACAAGGAATTTGCTATTTGGAGGAGCACGGAATCAGTACTCAAAAATATCAACCGTTTGCACACCCAGCCGACCTTACGCCAAAGAGCGATAAACTGCCCAAGCGCAAAAAGGAGTTTGCCCAGCGCATTCGCAGCAATCATAGTTTCTTAATTGTTTTTCAGGGCTTTGTGGCAGAAGAAAAATGCCTGAACACTTTGATTGCAGCTGCAGCTACTCTGGAAGAAAGCGGTGTAGGGGTGCTGATTTGCGGAAACGGAGGGTATAAGATTCAGCTAAAACGGGTCATGCGTGAACATGACGCAGATAACGTGTATCTTATGGACCGTATTGAGCCGGAAGAAACCACAGCGCTGTACCAAATGGCAGACTGCTTGTTTTTGGGGGATAGCCGTTCCTCTGCTGCCCAATATGGCTTTGTCAGCAGCAAGCTGCTGGAGTATATGCTGGCTGCAAAGCCTGTTTTATGTGTTACAGCAGCATCCCAATCTGCAGCAACACAGAGCGGCTGTGGCATCAATGTGGAAGAAAACAGCCCAAGGGCTTTGGCAGCAGCTATTCAAAAGCTGCTGGAAATGCCCCCGGAAGCCAGATGTGAAATGGGGAGCAAGGGCCCGGACTGGATAAGAAAGCACCACAATCCAGCTGTTTTGGGTGAGCAGATTTATGATTGTATGAAAGAACTTATTGACGGCTGACTACCCCTGGGATACAATAGCTAAGAACAAAAGAAATTTAAATACAAGGAATGTGACACCATGCTGTTAGCTGTTGACATTGGTAATACCAATATTAAGTTTGGCATTTTCTGTGATGAAAAACTGATGCACTCCATACGCCTTGGTACCCGCCATGATATTACCTCGGACGAAATAGGTCTTTCTCTTATTCAGTTTTTTCAATTTTTCAACATACAAAAGGAGTCCGTTGAGGATGTGGTCATCACCTCTGTTGTGCCTCAGGTTATGCACTCCATGGCAAATGCCATACGCAAATATATTGAAAAAGAGCCGCTGATAGTGGGGGACACTCTGCCGGTAACCATCCCCAACCGTTACGGAAACCCGGGGGAAGTTGGTATGGACAGGCTGGTGGACGCCGTTGGTGCATATGAGCGGTATGGCGGTCCGCTGGTTATTGTAGACTTTGGTACTGCCACCACCTTTAATGCAGTAGACAGGGATGGCGGATATTTGGGCGGTGCCATTATGCCGGGAATACAAATCTCTATGAAGGCATTGTTTGAGCGTACAGCCAAGCTGCCCCGTATTGAACTGACTCAGCCGCGCAGCGTCATTGGTAAGAACACTGTGCAAAGCATGCAGTCGGGGGCCTTTTACGGTTACTCCGGCGCGGTAATGAACATTGCCAATTTGATGAAGCAGGAGCTGGGAGAGGATACGAAGCTCATTGTAACGGGGGGCCTTTCCAGCCTGTTTGCCAAAGGTGTGGCAGGCATTGACCATGTGGACACCAGCATTACACTGAGCGGTCTGCTAGCACTTTACCGCCGTTACAAGCAAAATGAAAAAAACTGACAGCTGTCAACTAGAAAACAGGCCTTGGAACTCAATTCCAAGACCTGCTTTTTTAGTTTTGTGTTGCCGAAGATAAGCTGATGGGGTCCAATGGCTGCAGCTTGTAGTGCAGCTTTATTTTTTTACTGCTAAAGTTTTGCTTAAAATTGTCTTCTATTCGTTTTCCAACCATGCAGCCGTTTTCGTAGTTTGTACCGGGTAGCATAATGACATATTGTGTGCAGCTGTAGCGGGCATACAAATCACCCCGACGCAGAGAACCTCCAATTACCAACTCCAGCTTTTCCATGGCGCTGCTTTGCAGCTCAACAGGAGGCAGGTTGTCATTGGCATCGGTAAGTGTGCACAGCATAACATATACCGACTGCCCCGAACGTTCCACCGTACGTGCAATAAAGCGGTAAATATCCTTAAAAATCTCATAATGACACAGGTAGGCACCGTTTTTGGCAATAGCCTCCTGCAAATCCTCTTTGATAATAACAAGGTCTCTTTCCACGCTTTTGATGGTTTTCATAATATCGCGGTAAAGGCTTTGCAGCTCGGGGGAGGGGTTGATACCCAGCTCATCATACAAAAGACCGGTGATGGCCTCATAGGCATCCAGGGCATCTTTGTGCCTTCCCAGCTGAATCAGTGTGCGAATCAGTATCTCGTAAGTACCTTCGTCATAAGGGTCAATGGCAATGGCACGGTTGCAAATGCTCACCAAAGGCTCGTAATCTTGCCGTGCCGCCAGAATATGGTAAGCGCCATAAATAGATTCTATAAACAGGCGCTGATAATAGGCTGTCAGGGGCAAAACCCATTCTTCAACAGAGGACCGGGGCAAAAAGCGGCCTTTATAAAGATTGATGGCATGCAGGTAGCACTCCAGGCGCTTGTCCTCATCCAGTGAGTCATTGCTGCCCTTCTTCCAAAGCTCCTCAAAATCATCAATATCCAAACGGCAGGGAACAGCAGGGTTCCAGGAATAAACACCCCGCCGAAAAATAATACATTCTTCTGCCGGTAAACCGTTATCGTTCAGCAGAATACGCAGCCTGTATACCAAATTTTTCAGCACCTTGGTGGGATCGGCACTTTCTTCATTATCACAAATAGCAATTAAATCATCCTGAGAAATATCCTTGTTTCTATGTACAAGCAAATATTCCAGCAGGTTCCAAACCTTGCGGCTTCTGCCTACGTCCTCCAGGCAAAGCTTGTTATTCTGCAGAAGTGAAAACCCGCCAAACATTGTAGCGGATAGCATAGGCTGTGTGCTTATCATTACTGCCATATTCCACGCCTCCCCTTTTAAGATAACAGGCTTCTGAAAGAGTACTTCCCAACAAATTTATTATGTCATATCAAAAATAAAAACACAAGAAAAAGCGGTAAAAAGCATGAAAGAGTCATAAAGTTTTATATAAATATACACAAATTCTGTTGTTTTGTGATATAATAACCGCAAGTCTGTTATTCTATCGGTTTTAAAATTACTTTAAGACTGTTTGGAACAAAAATGAGAAAGAGGAATAACATCTGCTTTGAAGCTGCTTGTTTAGCAACATGTATGGTAAAAAGAAAATGGCTTTAAACAAATTTTTATTATGTCTTTTTGCCTTTAAATATTAAAAACAGCACAAAATGCTGCATACTGCAAGTAACGGCATCGCCCAAAAATGCAAGGCGGAAAAGCTGTCATATTTAAAATTTCCTGTGGGGAGGTATCCTATGAGTTTATATTCTATTAAGGAGCTTAACAAGCGCCTGGCCGAAAATATAGCCGCTTTGGTGGAAGAAACCGAATGCGCTTATGAAAAGAAAATACTGGATGCAGCCATTAAAATTCGTGACCGTTCAGAGGACTGTCCCATTGTATTGTTATCCGGCCCCTCCGGCTCCGGCAAGACCACCACTGCATTGCGAATTGAAAAGCTGTTGGACAGCTGGGGCTATGAAACACACACCCTATCCATGGACAACTACTTTTACTCCTGTACTGAGGGAAATATGCCTTTGGATGATGACGGTAAGATTGATTTGGAGTCTCCCTTGCGGCTGGATGTATCGCTTTTGGCAGAGCACATGGAACAAATTGCACGCTGTAAGCCAATTGATGTGCCTACCTTCGATTTTGCAAATCAGTGCCGCAGTAAGATTACCATTCCTTTGCATCGTCACAAGGGGGAGCTGGTAATACTGGAAGGAATTCATTCTTTAAATCCGGAGGTTACGGGCAGTGCGGTGGATTTTTCTACCGGCGTATACGTCAGCGTACGGACACGTATTCAGGCAGATAACGGAGAAATTTTGCATCCTGAAAAAATTCGTCTGTGCCGCCGTCTGCTTCGAGACAGCCTGTACCGTGGCCAAAGCTTTGAAACCACCATTTCCCGTCTGAGCAGCGTATCCCGCGGAGAGCGTCTTTACATTTTACCCCATAAAAATCGTGCGGAAATTTCAATAGATACCTTTTTGCCTTATGAGATGGCCGTATACAGCAGCGAGCTGGCACAGGGAATGGCAAAGGTAGAGGATGCCTTTTTGGCACAATATGGGGTAGAAGAGCTTAAAGCATTTTTACTGCAAACCAGCCCCATGTCAAAAGAACTGGTACCTCAAAACTCGCTGATACGTGAGTTTATAGGAGACTTGGAGCTTTAATAAACTAAGCGTAACAGAAAAAAGCTGAGTGCATAAAGAGAATAAATAAACGCCGGCAGGAAAATCCCTGCCGGCGTTTATTTGCGTATGGGTTATACATCCAGCTTCATATCGCCGGGGCGCAGCCAACCCTTTTTGCGCATATATTTTGCAAACATCCAAGACAGCAAAGCGGGCAGAACAAAGTACATTGCTGTAATTTCAATGAGAGTTGTGAGGCTGCCTGCTGTGGGTGCCATGGTTTGATAGGTCATCAGTGGGCCAACCAAACCGGCGGTGCCCATGCCGGAGCCGGTAGCGTTACTGGTCATGCCCAGCAGCTTGGTAGAAATTGGCCCCAGGATGGCGCTGGTTAAAATGGCAGGAAGCCAGATACTTGGCTTGCGGACAATATTGGGAACCTGGAGCATGCTGGTGCCCAGCCCCTGTGCCAAAAGGCCGCCCATTTTGTTGTCAGGATAACTGGCAACGGCAAAGCCAATCATATTGGCACAGCAGCCTACAGTGGCGGCACCTGCCGCAATGCCGGAAAGCCCCAGTACAATGCCGATAGCAGCAGAGCTGATGGGCAGGGTCAGTATCATACCCATGAGTACCGATACCACAATACCCATGAGAACAGGCTGCTGGAGGGTTGCCCAGTTGATGATGGAGCCCAGCCATGCCATAAAGGAAGAAATGGAGGGACCGACCCAAAGGCCTACCAAAGAGCCGGATACAATGGCTACTATGGGGGTAATTAAAATATCGATGCTGGTTTTGCCGGAAATAAGATGTCCCAAAAAGATTCCGGCCATGGCGGCTACAAAAGCGCCCAAGGGCTCTCCGGGGCCTGCAAAATGAATGACCCCGTCAGTAAATACCGCACCGGCAGCAATTTTGCCTGCAAAGGCGCCCACCATACCGGCAGTAGCGGCCGAAAGCACCACAAGAGGCGGCTCCTTGAACTTGTAGGCAACTCCACAACCAATGCCCGCACCGGTAAGAGCTCCTGCAACCTTGCCAAGCACAAACAGGGTGTTGCCCAATTGTCCGCCAATCAGGGTTCCAACCTGTTGGATAATGGTGCCGACAATGAGGGTGGCAAACAGGCCCAATGCCATACCGCTTAACCCATCGATAAAAATTTTGTTTAGAATTTCCTGCAATTTTTTCATTCTTCTGCTCCATTTCGCCAATTCTATATTTCTTCTTTTGTTTTATGCACTATACTCTTAAGTGTATCTTTCTGGGGAAAAACTGTCAATTGACGAAAAAAACAAAGCGAACCTTGCATCGCAGCAAAAACTGTGATTAAATGAAAAGATAATTTTATTGACTTCATGATTTGAGACAAAAACAGCTGTAAGAGTCTTATAAACGCAATAAAAGCAAGGGGGAGCATCATGAATAGATTTACAAAGGATGGAAACAAACCACTGGAATTTATTTTGGAGTTTTCTGAGGCTGTCAGGGAAGAAAACGGTGTGCTGGTTGGACCGGCCATAAACCGGCTGGGTGCTTTTGAAAGCATTTACACAAAGCTGGAGGCCGAACAGGAGGAATATTCCCAAGAGCTGGCAAAGCTGAGAGCGGAGGGAAAGAAAAACTCTGCGCGTTTTAGGGAGATTATGGGTAAAAAACTGATTGGAAGCAATATGCTGGCAGTATTTCATGCCTGGGGGCTGGAATGACTTGTGCCCCTGATACAAAAGACGACTGCAAAAGTTGGAAATGTTTACAGAGCCGACATGAATTTTACCCGTACCAACCTTGTGAAAGAATGCAAAATGCGTTATACTGAATAAGTATGTTAGCAGTGGTTTTGGCTTTGCACTAAAGCAAAATTAAAAGACCGTCTGCAAAAAGGAAGGAGGCTTTTGATTGGAAAAGCTGAAGAAGTTTTGTAAAGAATGGATTATTCCATTTGCCATAGAAATTGTTGTTATTTTACTCATTGTCAAATTTGTCTGCTTCTTTGTCATTGTGCCTACAGGCTCTATGGTTCCTACCATTGCTGAGCGGAGTATTCTTTTTGCTACCAGAGTGTATAACCCAGAAAAAAACGTGGAGCGGGGTGACATTTTGGTGTTCCGCTCTGACGAACTGGATATGACAATGGTAAAGCGTGTCATTGGGATTCCCGGGGACCATGTGGTCATCGATGAGGATGGAAATACTTATTTAAACGGAGAGCTATATCCGGAAGATTATGTTTTTTACAAATCTTATCGAACCGGTGATTTTACCGTACCGGATGGCTGCTATCTGTTCTTGGGGGATAACCGCAACGGATCACTGGATGCCCGCTCGTGGGAACAACCCTACATTTCTGCAGACAAGATACAGGGAAAGGCGATATTTACCCTTTGGCCCTTTAATAACTTTGGCGTGCTGCACTGATGCTTTTGGTACTCCCTTATAAAAGGTCTTGCCGTATAAAATGATGCACTATGCACACAAACTGTTGTTATGATTTTTGCGGCAATGCTATGTAGCAGGGACAGCATAAGAGGAAAAAACACCTCTTACCAGGACTGCCAATGTTTTTTGCAGTCTCAGGCTCCCATAGGGAGCCTTTTTACCGTTTGAATAAAGGAGTGAGGCTGTGAGCAAGACGGCCACTTACACCATCATTTTGATTGGTACCACCATTTTTGCCAAGGTGCTTGGCTTTGCCCGGGAAATGACTTTGGCATATTTTTATGGTGCCTCTGCCGTTACCGATGCCTATGTAGTAGCATTTTCTATTCCCACCATTATTTTTTCGGGTATTGGCACAGCAATTTTAACCAGCTATATTGCAATCTATACTTCTTTGCAGCAGGGAGACACCCAAAAGTTGCGGAAGTTTAACGACAGCGTCACAACCCTGATTTTTTTACTTTCGGGATTGGTACTGGCGGTATTTCTAATTTTTGACCAATATATTGTACGTGCCTTTGCCGTAGGCTTTCAGGGTGAAACCTTTGAAATGGCAGTGTCCTTATCCCGCATTATGATGGCTTCACTTCTGTTCATCGGTGTTTACTACATCATTCAGGGGTATTTACAGATTCATGGCAGCTTCTTTGCTGTGGGTATGGTCAGTGTGCCCTTAAATGTTTTTGTAGTGCTCTCGTTTGTTTTTTCGGATGCAGAAAGCTATACCCGTCTGGGCTGGGGTGTGGTGGCAGGCTATGGGTTTTCTTGGCTGATGCTGTATGTGTTTGCCAAGGGCAAGGGCTATTCCTACCGTCCCTGCTTCCAGTTTAAGGACAAGCATATCCTACATCTTATTTCTATGGTAATACCCATTTTTCTTGGTAAAACCATTACCCAGCTAAATATTATGATTGACCGCACCATTGCTTCTACCCTGCCGGAGGGCAGTGTTTCGGCACTGGGCTACGGCAACCGCATTATCGGCTTTGTTACAGCAGTATTTGTGGTATCGGTTGCAACGGCGTTGTTCCCGCAGCTTAGCCGCCTAAGCGCTTTGAAGAACATTAAAAAACTGAAATCCACCTTTGTAACCAGCGTAGGTATTATGTCCTTTATCGTACTGCCTATTTCGGCCGGTGCTATGATTTTTAGTGAAGAAATTGTCTCAATTCTGTTTTTGCGCGGCGCCTTTACCCAGGCAGATGTGGAACGTACTGCCCAGGTAGTGGTGTTTTACTCCATAGGACTGCTGGCCTTTAGCATCAAAGACGTTATGCTGAATGTTTTTTATGCCATTCAAGACACCAAAACTCCCACAATCAATTCTGTGGTGGCACTGGTTATTAATACCGTTGTCAACCTTTTGCTGGTAAAAAAGATGGCCCACAGCGGTCTTGCCCTGGCCACCTCCATTTCCGGCATTGTTACACTGATTATGTTGTTTATCTCCCTAAGACGCAAAATAGGGCCGTTGGGGCTAAGGCAGCTTTTTATCAGTCTTGGCAAGATGCTTCTTGCTACAGTAGGGATGGCTTTTGCAGCCATGCCTGTTTATGATTTTATTTTTCTGAAAAGCCAAAGCATGATGGTTTCGCTGATAGCGGCGGTAATCTGCGGTGCCTTGGTGTATGCCGGACTCAGTGTTTTGCTGCGTGTACGGGAAATGGGCCTTTTGGTAGTAGGAGCTTATGAGCGCCTGCGCCCTAAGCGCTCATAGATGAATGCAAAAAGCTGCCGGGGATTAAAAGACTACTATTTTGTAATACTGTTATGTACAGAAAATGCGTAAAAAAAGCAGCAAAAGCAACGATTTCGCTGCTTTTGCTGCTAACTTTCAGAAATGCCCTAATGCCCTAACACATGATGCTTTTTAAAAACCAAAATTCTCAGGTAAAATAAATACCTTAATACGTCCCTCTGCACGTTGGAACCCATGAATAACAGTGGTGCAGCAAATGCGGCCGGGCATTTTGCAGTTGATGCAGTACCCGGTGGTTTTGCAGCCGGTTTCGCAGTTTAGGCGGGCAACATTGGAAGGTGCAGCAAATGCCTTAACGCGTGCTTCTGCTTCGTCCAGGTCTTTGACCAACTTGTTCCAGCCAATGATAACAGCTACATTTTTGGGGCCATAGGTAATTGCGGCAACGCGGTTGGCATTGCCATCTACGTTATACAACTCACCGTTTAGTGTAACAGCATTTGAACTTACAAAATACCAGTCTGCAAAAAATGCTTTGCGCATTACATCAATTGCTTCACCGTTTTCATCGGTACGGCCGCGGTAATAAAAATCATAGGGACCATCCATAAGCAGGTCATATACACCTGTTTGGTTCAGTGTCATAGAGCCGCCTGAGCATACAACTGCATTTTGGGGTACCATACCCTTAATCATTTCCAAAAGTTTTTCTTTGCTCTCTACAAATTCGGCCTCCATGCGATTGGCTCTAAGAGCCTTAATGGCCTTTTCTACTCGTTTTTCCATAATGCTTTTTAAACTTGCGTCCATTTTTGTCACTCCTTATGGTTTGTAAATCATTGTTTCTCAATGAATAAAAGTACCAGACGGTACCTGCTTACCTGGTGAGGATAGCCCTAAAAATACCGCATACATAATTGCAGAATAAAAACAAGGAAGCTATGCAGTTGCCAGACTTGACATTTGCTGCTGCACGCTGCAACACAAAGATTGCAGACCGTTTATCTGTAAGCCAGTATACCATAATTTTTTGCAGTTCGCCATTGGGTTTTGCATGAATATAAAAATTACACATCCTGCTACATTTAAAAATAAGCCGGTACAATGCCGGCATTAGGAGGCAATGCTATGAACCAGATAATTGACCTGCGCAGTGACACTGTAACCCAACCTACCGAGGAAATGCGCCGTGCGATGGCAGAGGCTCCCGTGGGGGATGACGTCTATGGCGACGACCCCACCATCAACAGGCTGGAAGCACTGGCAGCCCAAATGACCGGCAAGGAGGCAGCACTGTTTGTGCCGTCAGGAACCATGGGCAACCAGCTGGCTATTATGACCCACACCCGCCGGGGTGATGATGTGCTTTGCGGCCGCAACAGCCATGTTTTTGTACACGAAGTTGGTGCATCGGCCATTCTTTCCGGTGTTACCCTGAACACCATAGTCAGCAGCGACGATATTTTGTACCCTCATCTGGTGCGTGCCGCTGTACGTGACGTGGATATTCACTGCCCGCCAAGCACATTGCTGTGTATTGAAAACGCACTGGCAACGGGTGCGGTGGTTCCTCTTGCAGTTCAAAAGGAAATTTATGAAACAGCCAAAGAGCTTGGACTGGCAGTGCACATGGACGGTGCAAGGCTTTTTAATGCAGCTGCGGCACTGGGCGTGGAGGCAAAGGAGATTACGCAATACACAGACACCGTGATGTTCTGCCTTTCCAAGGGCCTTTGTGCACCTGTTGGTTCCATTCTGGCAGGAAGCAGGGAGTTTATAACCCGCGCCCGCAAAAACCGCAAGATTTTGGGCGGCGGTATGCGTCAAGCCGGTATTTTGGCAGCAGCCGGTATTTTGGCGCTGGAAAAAATGACAAAGCGGCTGGAAGAAGACCATGCCAATGCTGCCTATCTGGCAGATTTGCTGGATGCCATTCCCCAGGTGTCGGTTCGCCGTTTGCCCATTTCTATTAACATGGTATTTTGCAAAATTGACTGCGACCCCATGTTGGCAGCGGCACTGCCCAACAAGCTGCAGCAAAATGGAATTTTGGCTAACGGCATCATGGATGGTGAATTCCGCTTTGTAACACACCACGGAGTAAGCCGTAGCAATGTAGAGACTTTTGCAAAAGTGTTAAGCAACTGCCTGAGGGAGGGCCTATGAGCGCAAAAAAAGTAATGGTGGGAATGAGTGGCGGTGTAGACAGCTCCGTAACAGCATGGTTATTAAAGGAACAGGGCTATGACGTCACCGGCGTAACTTTTAAGCTGTGGGACGGCAAAGATGAGCAAACCTCTAAATGCTGTTCTGTTGACGACATTGGAGATGCCCGCTATGTCTGTCACCAGCTGGGAATTCCCCATTATGTTTTTAATTATACAGAACTGTTTAAAGAAAAAATTGTGGATACCTTTGCAGCAGAGTATGCAGCGGGAAGAACACCCAATCCCTGTATTTTGTGTAACCGTCATATTAAGCTGGACGAATTTTGCCAGCGGGCAAGGCAGCTTGGTTATGATTATATTGCCACCGGGCATTATGCCAGAATCAGGCAAAATTCACAGACAATGCGCTGGGAGCTGATGCGAGGGGCTTTTCCCGAAAAAGACCAGAGCTATGTTTTGTATACTCTGACACAGGAACAGCTGTCAATGATGTTACTGCCGTTGGGAGATTACCCAAAAACCGAGATACGGCGTATGGCGGAAGAAAATGAGCTGGTGGTGGCTCGCAAGCCGGACAGCCAGGATATTTGCTTTGTACCCGACGGTGACTATGCAGGCTTTTTGCAGCGCTATACCGGCAGCAAGCCAAAGCAAGGCTGCTTTATAGACAAAAACGGAACAATACTTGGCCCGCACAAGGGGATACAGCACTACACCATAGGGCAGCGAAAGGGCTTGGGGATTGCTCTGGGCAAAACCATGTTTGTCAGTGCCATAAATCCTCAAGCAGGTACCGTAACCTTGGTGGATGATGAAAAGGAACTGTTTGGGAATCGCGTTATAGCGCAGGACGTCAATTTTGTGGCGCTGGCGGGGCTGACAGAGCCTCTTCAAGCCGAAGCAAAGCTTCGTTACAGCCATAAGCAGGCACCTGCCTTGCTGACCCCGCTGGCGGATGGCAGCGTTGAAGTGCTGTTTGACCAACCCCAGCGTGCAGCCACCCCCGGCCAGGCTGTGGTGTTCTACAACGGAGATGTTGTGTTAGGCGGGGGCACCATTACGGGGTAGTCTTTTGCAAATATTTTAATGTTTTTTACAAGCAGAAAGGAGCAGGAAAGATGGAAAAAGAAATGGCACAACGTTTGGTAAATGAAGCATTTTTAGCACGAGAAAAGTCTTATTGTCCTTTTTCCAGTTTTGCGGTTGGAGCAGCTCTGCTCAGTGAAGACGGAACAGTTTTTCATGGCTGCAACGTGGAAATTTCTGGTTATGGAGCTACCTGCTGTGCTGAACGCACTGCTATGTTTAAAGCCGTCAGCGAGGGCCATCGTCGTTTTACGGCCATTGCGGTGGTAGGCGGTAAAAAGGAAGAAACAGTAGCGGCTCTGTGTCCGCCTTGTGGCATCTGCCGCCAAGCCTTGTCTGAGTTCTGCAGCCTAAAAGACTTTGAAGTGGTTCTGGCCTCCAGGCGGGAACACTGGGAAGTATATACCCTTGGACAGTTGTTGCCCCTTGCTTTTGGGCCTGGAGATTGCTGAATACTATTTTTTGTAAAAGCATAGCGTCCAAACGGCATGGCAGGCAGTATCAATATAAAAGCCATATTAAACCGGTATAAGTACAGAATGCAAAACACCTCCTGATGCAGTGAACTTTCCTGTATCAGGGGGTGTTTTGGTATGAAAAATATGACTGGGACACAAAAACAGGAGTGGCACCTAATTGTTACTGCACCACTCCACTTCAATTACCATCTTTGACAGTTAGCCAATTTTTGCACTATATGCACAATAGAAGGCTTTTGATATATGCAGCGGCAGAAGGGGCGTAACAAGTAATTTATTTATCAAAAGCAGGGTTAATGGCATAAAAGTTCTTAGAATCCAAATGATCTTGAACAATGCGAAGCCCTTCACCAAACCTTTGGAAATGAACAACTTCACGTTCGCGCAAAAAACGAATAGGATCAATAATATCGGGGTCATCTACAAGGCGCAGAATGTTATCATAAGTGGTTCTGGCCTTTTGCTCGGCTGCCATATCTTCTGTTAAATCGGTAATTGGGTCACCACAGGATTGGAACGTAGCAGAGCTAAAGGGGGTTCCCGAAGCTGCCTGTGGCCAAATACCCAGGGTATGGTCTACAAAGTAGGCATCAAAGCCCTGTTGTTTAATTTCTTCAGGAGAAAGATTGCGGGTAAGCTGCTGCACCATTGCACAAATCATTTCCAAATGGCCCAGCTCTTCTGTTCCAATATCTGTCAGTACGCCTACCACATTACTGTATGGCATTGCAAAACGCTGAGAAAGATAACGCAGAGATGCGCCAAGTTCACCGTCTGGCCCACCATATTGAGTCATAATTATTTTAGCAGCTCTGGCATCACATTTTTTAATTTTAATAGGGTATTCAAGACGTCTTTCGTAAGTCCACATAAATTAGCCCTCCATTTCCCATGGCCAAGGGCTGCTGCACCATTTCCACTGGCCCGTGGCATCGGGCGCGTTCATGTTAAGCGGCCCAAACATTGCGGTATACTCGTCAGAAGCTTTTTGCAGCATCAACTGATACTTATAAAGATTTGCGGCAGCTTCCTTTTCACCGCAATGAGTATCCAAATACATTTGAGCTTCTACAATGGCGAAAGCTGCAATCTGAACCTGATACAGCATTTCTTCCTGTTTATTTCTGGTCATCTGCCAATCCTCCTTCCCAAAAAGGGCTTATCTAGTTCTGGAAACAAGGTTCCCCGTTGTAACGCTTTTTCCAGAGGATAGGTGTTAGTCCAATATTGCCATGGTACATATGCCATGGCTACAGGGAAGCGATCACCGGACATATCCTGTACCGGACGTTCAAAATCGGGAGATGCGGGCTGATATCGGGGCTGTCCCTGAGCCGATCGATTGATTGGATATCTTTCCAAGGTGGTTTCTCCTTTCTAAAAGGCCTTGTTTAGACAAACACAAAGTAGTGTATCCGTCCATTATTAGTGTATGACGGCAAAGACATAGTGTGCCGAACCATATAAAAATAACTTTTTCTTGTTTCTGTTTGTCTGGTGGGATATAATAACCGCATAGAATTTGATACACCACAGATTGCGCTATGCCTTTGCCAAAGAGAAGACAGTAAATTTTCAGGATGCCATTTTACAGCCAAAGTACCATACTTAAGGCCCCAATAACCAATGAACAACCTGTTGAAATGGAGTTTTCAATATGCCAGTAAAAACCTATGTAACCAATACCCCCAATAAATCCGGCGCTTTTATGGTTGCCTCCCGAATCGTCAGCAGCCATGGCGGAAACATTACCCGGGTAAGTTATAATAAGGCAGTGGATTTGCACACTTTATTTATTGATGTAGATGCCTGTGACGAAGCTCATGCTGCCATACTAAAAGAGCTTACGGAGGTGGGCTATATTGTCAACGGCATACCCGAACTGCGGATGCTGGTGATTGAAATACTGATTCCCGACTGCGCCGGCGCACTTTTGCCGGTGCTTAAAATTCTGGACAGGTATGATATCAACATTTCCTATATGAATTCGCGGTCGGACAATAGCCCCTATCAGCGTTTTGCTATGGGTCTTTTAATAGAAAAACCGGGTATTGTGCAGCGCTTGCTGGAAGAAATCAGCGAGCTGTACCGAATCAATATTCTGGATTATGACAGCTCCGGCACCAATCTGGATAACACTGTTTTTTATATACGGCTGGCGACAGAAATGCAGCGCCTATTGTCCCTTTCCAGTGAAAAGACCATGGAATTTTTATCTGAAACAAACCGTATTTTGCAAATGCACCAGGAAAAAGGGGACAGCCCCGACCGGGTATTTGCTTATGTGCGCCGTTTTGCAGCCTTTGTCAGCCAGCACCGCGGCGCTGCCTTTGCAGCAGATGTGCAAACCATGTCCATTGGCAGCTGCACCCTATACTCCATTCAGCCACCCTGTGGCAGCAACACCTATTTGCTGCATAGAGAAAATGAAGTAGCCATGTTTGACACGGGCTATGCCATTTACGAGGATGAAATGAGGCATATTTTCCATGAGCTGCTTCCAAACTGGGATACCATGACAAAAAACATTTATATTACACATGCAGATGTGGATCACTGCGGCCTTTTGGCAAAGATGCCGGGAATACCGGTGTATTTGGGGGCAAAAAGCGCCGAGAGCCTGCGGCACCAGCGGCTGGGTGTTCCCGATTTTCGCGAAGCAAACAGCTTTTGTATGGGATACAGCCGCCTAAGCCGTATTATCTCCGGCTACTTGCCCCCAGACAGCCATGATATGGTGGTGCTGGATGAAAATACTCCCCCGGAGCACAACGAACTGCTGCTGGTGGCATGTATTACCGTCTGTGGTCTGCCCTTTGAGGTGTACGAGGGCAGCGGCGGCCATGTATACGGTGAGACCATCTTTTTGTGCCGCAGTCACGGCCTTGTTTTTACCGGTGACAACCTGGTTAATATCAGCGGTTTTTCTGCCGAAAGATCGGAATTTAATGCCCTTGCCCCTTACCTGATGGGCAGTGTAAATATTGACTCTAAAAAGGCAACCAAAATGCGCAAGGATATTACAAAATTAATTGCTAAAGTTGATGAAGAACACAAAGAACCATGCATAATATGCGGTGGTCATGGCCCTCTTTCTGTTTTAAAGGACGGAAAGCTTGTCAACCTGGAACCAACAGAAAGGAGTATTTTACATGGCCAAGCTTAGCTGGAAAGGCGGTGCCCTGCTGGCACCGCTTCCCCCTGCCATGGTCACCTGTGGCACCATGGAAAAGCCCAATGTTCTTACAGTGGGGTGGACAGGTATTATCAATACCATACCATCCCGTACTTATGTGTCTATTCGTCCCAGCCGCTATTCTTATGAACTGATTCAGGAGAGCGGAGAATTTGTCATTAACCTTACAACAGCACAGCTGGTGCGTGCCGCTGATTTTTGTGGTGTGCGCTCCGGCAGGGACTGCGATAAATTTGCCCTCATGGGGCTTACCGCCGAACCCTGCAGCAACGTAAGCTGCCCCCAGCTGGCTCAAAGCCCCGTATCGCTGGAGTGCAAAGTAACACAAATCATTCCTTTGGGAAGCCACGATATGTTTTTGGCAGATATTGTGGCTGTCAATGTGGATGAGAAGTATGTGGATGCTGCCGGAAAGCTGCATCTGGATCAATGCGGACTGGCTGCCTATGCCCACGGCGAGTATTACGAACTGGGCAAAAAGCTGGGCAGCTTTGGTTTTTCGGTACGAAAAAAGAAGAAAAAGACTTTGAAGGGAGCTTCAAACACACAAAAGAAACGCAGGGCAAAAAAATAGACAAAGGTTTTTTTGCAGCTTTTCCTGCACATAATTCACTTTTGTAACAGCTCATCCGGTACGGCCCATTCTAAAGCACAATAGAGCCAGAATGGTGTGACGCCTTAGCGGAAGCATATGCAGCACATCATTTAATATCCTGCATTGCACTGCCGGGGCCGTTCATTGGTTAAAAAAACAGTCCTTATTTTTGGCTAAAAAGCTGCAAAACTTTCGTTGACACCCACCTTTTTCCATCCTATAATGATACAGGTCTTGCGGGGCGGAACTGCAATTTATTTAGGTTGCCAAAAATGGTTTATATAATCGTAAACCGACTTTTGGCTATGCTTTAAAATCTGGCGGCGGCTGTCATAGAAAGCAAGACCAATAAAACAACAAGATGTTCTTAAAAAAAGAGGTTCGTGCCATGAAGATAAACTCAAAAGAATTTCTTCTTCTAAATGTAGGTACTGTTCTTACGGTCATCGGTGTTTATTTTTTTAAGTTTCCAAACAATTTTTCTACAGGCGGCGTCACCGGCATTGCTATCATAGTCGCTCACTTTTTGCCGGGGGTCTCCACCAGCACCTTTACCACCATTGCCAACATGCTGCTGCTGATTGTAGGCTTTATCTTTATCGGCAAAGGTTTTAGCGCCAAAACGGTATATGCCAGCCTGCTGCTTTCTGCAGGGCTTACACTGCTGGAATATTTTTGCCCAATGACAGGCCCATTGACCAATGAACCCCTGCTGGAGCTTATTTTTGCCGTGGGGCTGCCCGGGTTTGGTTCTGCGCTGCTGTTTAACATAGAGGCCTCCACCGGCGGCACCGATATCGTAGCAATGCTGATGAAAAAGTACACCAGCATGAATATAGGACGAGCACTGTTTATTTGTGATATTCTGGTGGTTGTTACGGCTACCTTTGTTTTTGGCATTCAAACCGGCTTGTTCTCAATGCTGGGGCTTTTGATAAAGTCTTTGATGATAGACAGTGTAATAGAAAGCATTAATCAGCATAAATATCTGCATATTATCTGCTCCGACCCCGAGCCAATCTGCGACTACATTGTCAAAACGCTACACCGGGGTGCAACGGTAACCGAAGCGGTAGGAGTATACACCCATCAGCATAAGTATATTATCTATACAGCTATGAACCGTCCCCAGGCCATTAATTTGCGACGCTTTGTCCGCCAGGTTGAACCTCATGCCTTTACTCTCATCACCAATACCAGCGAAATTATAGGCAAGGGGTTTCATTCCACAACATAATGTCTGTTGTAACCATAAATATACAAGGAGTATTTGCCAGACTTTGGCCAACCTTAAATGATGGTAGGATGAAATCAACTTGTTGATGGTGAACATACCTGATTGGGGGTGCTGCTGTCATTGGTACCAGGGTACACTACAACCTTTTTCAATTGCCTTTATGGCGGCGTTAAATACAAATAAGCAATAAAATAAGCATAACAACCTTCTTTATCTCAATTAGATAAAGAAGGTTGTTATTTGTTTTGATATGATGATGGATAGGCTTGTCCTTAAAATAAACGTATTTTATACCAGAGCAGCACCCAGTACCTTGCAATCCGTGAGTGTTTTTTTGTCAGGGATTTCTCGACAGATGACATAACTGCAAACAAGGTTGATGCCGGCAGCATTACAGTCACTTTCCCAGGTTCGCATCCACTCACCATCTCCCCAACCGTAAGAACCAAACAAAGCCACTTTTTTTCCAGTAAGCAGGCTTTGGCAGGAAGCAAACATAGGTTCAAATTCTGTTTCTTCCAATACTTCGGCACCCATAGAGGGGCATCCAAAGGCAATTCCATCAAAAGAAGCAATCATAGAGGCGTCAAATTCTGCACAGGTGAGCAAAACCGGGTTAGCACCTTTTTCCTTGGCACCTTCCCACACAGCGTTTGCCATGGCTTCTGTATTTCCTGTTCCGCTCCAATATACTATCGCAATTTTACTCATAGTTACAACCTACTTTCTTTTTAATTTATACTAGACGGCTACCGCCAATCGTTCTATCTCAATACCTTTTTGCCACTGCAGACAGTAGTTGGCTTGGCATTTTTTATACTGCTGAAAGGTTTGCATGGCTTTTTGGGCGTTTCCGTATACCTTCCAGCAGCCAACACACTTACAGCCTGCACCTTTGTTTTCAATAAATCCACGGACATCTTCGGGAGGATAGCTTAAGAACAGTCCAATTTCATGAGGAAATTCCTCCTGCATCTGCATTCGGTGAATTAACTCCATAATGCATTTTTCGGCAGAACAGGCTTGATACCCGGCTTCTTTCAGCAGTAGTTGTGCATCTTTGCAAGACAGGTCAAAGGAAAGTCCGCTGGGGCGATAAACATAGATAAGTACCCGTTCATAAGTATATCTAAGAGGAATTACCCGAAGCCCCTTTGGAACAAGCTTGCGGTTCATGCTGCGCACAAAGCCTAAGGCATCTGCCTTACATTTGCAGCAGCAAGAAAACAGGCTTCCGTTTTTTAAGCCGGCCAGTGTTGGCGCACAATGATAAATCAGTTGTTGTTCCGACATATTTTTTCTCCTATCCGGCGTGTTCGTCTAAAATGTTTCTTAAGGCAGCCATAGAGCTGGAGTGAGAGCGAGCAACAATTGTATTCAGGCCCTTGGTTTCACTCAAAGCGCAGCGTACCATTTTGTGTGAAGTTGTACCTGTAAACAGCACCAATAGGTCAGGATTTCCTATTTTATTTTTCATGCCGCCGCCCAATTTTGTAAAGACTTTGGCACGACACTGATATTCCTGACACAGTTCCTGGTATTGGCGAGCCATACATTCGTTTCCACCTACAATGACAATACTCATTTAACCACCTCTCTGTTTCATTTAGTTAAAGCCACTGATACATTAAAAATGGGAACCTGTTTTTTGCTGTATTTTACACCGGGTTATATGATGATACATGGTTAGTTATAACTAACCATGTGGTTTAGTAAAAGAGCGTCTATAAAACACTCTTTTACTAAACGCAGGCCCTATAAAGACTCAGAAAGACAAATGCTGCCGCATTCCATCATTCCACTGTCATAAATAAAATCAGGACGTTTTTTTGCCTCTGAAACGGTATCCATAAATAATTGATAAGCATCTGAAGCTAGGTATAGCTCATAATCAAAATCTTTTATTGGTTGGGAGTAGTTTAAAGTTAAAAGCCCTTTTTCTTGCAGTGTCAGCAAAAGGCTTCCCACTTTTTTTATCTGCTCGATGGGGTCGTCTGGCTGGTACAGGAACACCGGTGCCAATGCTACCGATTGCAGGTGCTCTGACTTTGTGCTGCGCAATACAAAGCGCACAACAGGCAAATAAGGCTGTTGTTTTAATTGCTCCAGCAATGCCTTTTCTTCTTCGGAAACGAGGGGACTGTGGCAATGGCAGCTGCTGTGTTCGCTGCAGCAATGGTGAGAATGCTCAGAATGATGTTGGTGCTGACTCATAAAATGTGCTCCTCTTATATCATTTTTCCGTGGTATGAAAGTACATGCTTTGTTTACGTGACAAGTAGGTTATGACGTCCTCATATGTTGTGATACAGCCTCGATACTGCAATATCTACAACAGTATTATAGCAGAAAACCAGTGATAATAAACTTATCATTGAATATAACCTGTTAAACAACTTATGATTCTTTTTAATCCAACACATTTAATGAGTCACTTGTGTATTCATTTTTGCACACATTTTCTCAATTTCTTCTATGGTTATTTCAGAAAAACTGCATACACAACAGATTTTACATCAACATTTTCCGGAAGAAGCCAGCTAAAATGCCGATACGCATCTTCATAACACCGATAATACCGACAGGCCAGTTCTTTTCCAAAATGTGTCAAATAAATACTGCCGTAATGTCCTTTACAAATGAGACCTAAGTTTTTGAAAGCATTCATCATTTTGTGGGTGCTGGGTTTGGAAACCTTCAGCATTTCTGCAACATCGGTGCAGCGAACCCCTCCTTTACCTTGGTCCAGCCTGTGAAGAACCAGCAGATATTTTATATTGGCAGCTGTCAGGCTTTCAATACAGCTAGTCATTGCTTACCTCCGGTAAAAGGCCAAGGGAGATGCAATAAAAGAAAACATCTTCTTTGGTGTCAGTTTTTTGTGTGACAGCTGCCACCCATGGCACAACCGCTGCAGCCGCTGCCGCAACCGCAGGAGGATTTACCCTCCCGCTTGCTTTTACGCATACCTGCAACAATAGCAGCCAAAACAATGGCTACAAGCCCCCCAACCAAAATGGTACCCAGGTTTGCAACAATCCAAGACAGCATATAATCTCCTCCTAACCATGTAATCATAATCTACGACTTTACAACTGCCTTTGCTTTGAGAGAACCGGCTTCTTGATACGGCTTTACCAGCATAAAAATTACAGTTGCAATGATGCCAGCGGCGACGATGGTACCAAGCAGGTTACCCCCACCGGTAAAGAACATACCCAGCTGATAGATTACCAGCGAAGCGGCATAGGCAAAGACGCACTGATAGCCAATGGCAAACAGGGTCCACTTGGCGCTGTTCATCTCACGACGGATGGCACCCATAGCGGCAAAGCAGGGAGCGCACAGCAGGTTAAACACCAGGAAGGAGTAAGCTGCCAGCTGGGTCATACCCTCAAAGTCCAGCACGCCAAATACACCAACGACCTCCTCCTTGGCTACCAGACCCATGATGGTGGCAATGGTGGCCTTAATGTTATCAAAACCAAGAGGAGCAAAAATCCAGCTGATTGCGCCGCCGATGATACCCAGAATACTTGCTTCCAGCTCCATCTCGGTACTAAAGGTGAATGCACCTTCTATAAAGCCAAAGCAGGAACCGGCCCAGATGAACACAGAAGCCAGCAGAATAATGGTACCTGCCTTTTTGATGAAGGACCATCCGCGTTCCCAGGTGCTTCTTAGCAGGTTGGAGGCGGTGGGCCAATGGTAGGCAGGCAGTTCCATAACAAAGGGAGCGGGTTCGCCTGCAAACATCTTTGTTTTCTTTAAGATGATGCCAGAAATAACAATGGCCAAAATACCCACAAAGTAAGCGCTGGGTGCAACCCACCAGGCTCCGTCAAAAAGTGCGGCGGCAATAAGGGCTATGATGGGAAGCTTTGCACCGCAGGGAATAAAAGTGGTGGTGATAATGGTCATACGGCGGTCACGTTCGTTTTCAATGGTACGAGAAGCCATAATACCGGGGACACCGCAGCCGGTACCAATGAGCATGGGAATAAAAGATTTGCCGGAGAGGCCAAATTTGCGGAAAATTCTATCCATAACAAAGGCGATACGGGCCATGTATCCACAGGATTCAAGAAAAGCAAGAAACAGGAACAGCACCAGCATTTGGGGAACAAAGCCCAGTACAGCACCAACGCCGCCCACTATACCATCCAGCAACAGGCTGGAAAGCCACTGGGCACAACCGATGGATTCCAACCCGCTTTCTAACAAAACAGGAATACCGGGTACCCATACACCAAAGTTTGCGGTGTCGGGAGCATCCTCCATAGAGGCATCTACAAATTGAGAAATTTCATAACCTCTTTCAGCCAATGCATCGGCATAAATACCATAGGCTTCCTCAAAGGCGCCAAAGTCGGCTTCCTCTATGGCTCCAAGCAGGTCGTTTGCGCCTACGACATCTGCAGCTGCTGCAGACTGCAGCAAACTGCTTAGTTCTTCTGTCCAAATGTTTTCTTGGGCATAATTGGTCATGGCTTCTTCATAGGCGCTGCTACCCATACCAAACAGATGGAATCCGTCTCCAAACAGGCCGTCGTTGGTCCAATCGGTGACCCAAGTACCTACGGTGCTAACCGAGATAAAATACACCAAGAACATCACTACTGCAAAGATAGGAAGTGCCAGAAAACGGTTGGTAACAACCTGGTCAATTTTATCGGAGGTTGTGAGCTTACCGGCAGACTTCTTTTTATAGCAGCCTTTCATCAAGCCGGCAATATAAAGATAACGCTCATTGGTAATGATACTCTCGGCATCGTCATCCAGTTCTTCTTCAGCAGCCTTAATATCTGCTTCAATATGTGCTATGACATCTTCAGCAAGATTTAGAGATTTCAGCACCTTGTCGTCACGTTCAAATATTTTAATGGCGTACCAACGCTGCTGCTCGGCCGGCATATTATGTACAGCGGCTTCTTCTATATGTGCTATGGCATGTTCTACGGTGCCGGAGAAGGTGTGCATGGGGACGGCTTTTCCACTTTTTGCAGCCTCAATAGCAGCTTCGGCAGCCTCTATAATACCTGTTCCCTTCAAAGCCGATATTTCCACAACTTTGCAGCCTAAGGCTCTGGAAAGCTCGGCGATGTTAATGATGTCTCCGTTTTTCTTTACCACATCCATCATGTTAATGGCAACCACCACAGGAATGCCCAATTCTGTAAGCTGGGTGGTAAGGTAGAGGTTACGTTCCAAATTGGTGCCATCTACAATGTTCAAAATGGCGTCTGGACGTTCTCCAATGAGGTAATTGCGCGCCACCACTTCTTCCAGTGTATAAGGGGAGAGGGAATAGATGCCGGGAAGGTCTGTAATGGTAATGTTATCCTGTTTTTTGAGTTTGCCTTCTTTTTTTTCTACCGTAACACCGGGCCAGTTACCCACAAACTGGTTGGAGCCGGTAAGGGCATTAAAAAGTGTTGTTTTACCCGCATTGGGGTTACCCGCAAGAGCAATTCTAAAATTCATGTCAAAAATCCTCTCTGGCAGATTAGTTTTAACTAACCTACAATTAAAAATCCGGGGAAACTGTAAGGCTGTTATGTGAATTAGTAATAACTAACCTGTACTTTTAAAAAATAGCCAATACCAACCCATCAGCCTTACTCTACTTCAATCATGTCTGCGTCCGCTTTGCGCAGCGAAAGCTCATAGCCTCGTACGGTTATTTCAACGGGATCACCAAGAGGAGCAACCTTACGGATGGCAACCTCTACTCCTTTGGTAATGCCCATGTCCATAATGCGGCGCTTTGTGGCACCTTCGCCGTGTAGTTTAAGTACCCTGACAGTATCGCCTATTTTTGCTTGCTTCAGTGTCTTCATCGCCATATCCCCAATCTATTTTTAAAATATTTTAAACCATAATCTTCTGTGCCATTTCCTTGCTGATGGCGATACGAGCTTCTTTTACATTGACAATTACATTGCCGCCCAAGGTGTTAATGATAGTGACACCACCGCCTACAACAAAGCCAAGGTTCTCCAGATGCTTTTTGACATCAGGCTTTCCGCCAATTTTTTTAATTATGTTCTCTTCGCCTATATTTGCAAGTGTTAATGGCATCATGGCTCATCCTTCCTCATGGTCAGCTGCAATTAGTTTAGACTAACCACATAACTGAATTACTGGTTAGCCGAAACTAACCAAGTGTTATAATACAGTAACCAAGGTCTGAAGTCAATAGTTTTTTAAAAATTTTGCAATATTGTTTTGACTGTATATGAAAAACCACTGTGGGAATGGTGATTGAAACAATAAAAAGAGGCTTTCTCAGAAGCCTCTTTTTATAAGTATTCTCTACTCACTTGCCGGTATTAAAATTTATTTCTAAAAAATATAGTCTTTAAAAAGTAAAGGCTTTTTTATGCAGCAAAAAGGATGTTTTAACGTTGTTAACAGGGTGAAAAACGCAGTTTTTGGTGATAAAGCGGAAACTTGGTCAAAGGGTTATCCGTTTTTTAGCTCATCCCTTAACTTACGATACTGGATGATAGGGGCATCCCCGGGCAACAGCTTCTCTGAAGATTTATAGGAGGAGGCT
>JAEYXR010000002.1 GCA_023431215.1 Bacillota bacterium | reverse complement strand
GTATTGAGGTAGATGGAGTACTTTATCGTCGGCTGTGTTTCAAAACTCATGTTATTACCGGCGCCGACAGTATGCCCGATGTAGCCCTGCGCTATGCCGCCCCCCACATGAAAGAGGGTGATGTGCTTTTTATCACAGAAAAAGCTGTAGCTTGCACCCAAAAACGCGCTATCCCCATGAAAGATATCCATCCCCGTCCACTGGCTCGTTTTCTTTGTAAATTTGTGTTAAAAACCCCATATGGCATCGGTTTGGGTATTCCCGAAACCATGGAGATGGCGCTGCGGGAATGTGGCACCATCCGCATCCTTTTTGCCGCCTTCTGCTCTGCCATTGGTAAGCTGTTTGGCAAACGGGGTATTTTTTATAAAATTGCAGGCGATAAGGCACGGGCTATCGACGGTCCCTGTGATTTTACCCTGCCGCCCTACAACGAATATGTAGTGCTGGGGCCTGCCGACCCAGACAAAGTGGCCGCAGATGTTTTTGCCGCAATCGGTCATCCTGTGCTCATCACAGATATTAACGATTTGGGAGGCAATATTCTTGGACGCTGCCCTCTTTCTGCAGACCCCGATTTGTATGTGCGTATTTTAAAGGACAACCCTTTGGGGCAGCAAAGCGAGCAAACCCCCATGGGCATTATTCGAAAAGAGAATGCATAATTTCCCGATGATTCGACTATATTCAGTACATTTCGTATATTTATATGATATTATACAATTATTAGTCAAAAAAATTTCGTTCTATGCAGATATTTTTAAATGCGACGACCATTTTAATTTTATGGTTGTCGCTTTTTCTTTACCCGTTCGGGAATCCCCCCAACAAAATTGTCATACAACGACGCATCTTGATCACTGCCAAGATTTGCTTGTGACAACAATTTGCTCATGTTATAATCGAACTGATACAGAGCATTTCTATAATAATTGGAGGAAGTGGTCATGAATAAAATAACTTGCATATGTCTTGGTGTTAGGAGCATGGAAAAATCTATCCGTTTTTATAGAGATAGCTTAGGGTTTAAAACAGACGAAACAGGTTATACCCCTGATGTAATATTTTTTGATACACCGGGTACTAAGTTTGAATTATTCCCACTTGAATTATTAGCAAAGGATATTGATCAAAATAATCCGCCGCCTATTGGTACCGGCTTTGGCGGCATTACTCTTGCTTACAATGTAAAAACCAAGGAAGAAGTGACTGAAGTAATTGAGTTGGCAAGAAAGGCAGGTGCTACCATCATCAAAGAACCTCAAAATGTATTTTGGGGTGGTTTTCATGCATATTTTGCTGATTTGGATGGTTACTATTGGGAAGTTGCATGGGGACCAAATTTTAAATATGATGAAGATGAATTATTGATATTCTAACAAATAAAATGAGTAAAAGATAAAACAGGGCATCACCGCTTATAAATACGGTGATGCCCTGAAAACAGCCTCATGACAGAAGCACTAATCGTCTGTAGGTTTTTGGTTGATAGGAAGCTTTAAGAAAGCTCATAGGTTCCGCCGGGATTGTAGTAATAAATTTTCTCAATGCCGGCTTCGTTTGCTGCTTTTACCTGCTGTTCTATCTCCTCCTTGCCATAAGGCATGTTGCTGCCTTGGGGCAGAGTAGTGGACGTATAGGCCTGTATCATGGCAACCAACTGCAGGTCGTCCCCTAAAGCGTTATTTGCGGCCTCCAGGCTTGCTTTTACCGTCTCGTAGGGGGTAAGTGCAGGGTTTGATAATGTCAGGCTATCGGTAGCCACACCGGCGCCAAACTGCTCCGGCATTACGCTTAGGACGCATCGTTCTGCAGCGGCAATCACCTTGCCGGGGTCATTGCCAAAGCGTACCGTTTCTGTACCGGCGGCAGCCTTTAAATCCATACCAAGCCAAATTTCAAAATTGCTGTCCTTGCTCAGTTCTTTTGCTCTGGTGATAAAGTCTGCCAATATGGCAGATTTATCCAGATCACCGGTAACCCCATAAGTAGCCAACTGCAACGAATAACCCTCGGGGAACTGTACATTGTCCAATATCACACTGTGCAGGCCTTTGTCTGCTGCTTCTCCCACAAGGTCCAAAATGTAATTTTGTGCATCGCGGCTGTTGGGATTCAGCCATGTCTTGCCGCCCGCAGCCTTGGAGTTATCAATCCAGTTTACATTGCTATCCATATACTTAACAGCTGCATCATACATTACCAGCGTTGCAGTGCTGTCTAAAAAGGCACTGATACGCCCCACAGGTACAAGACCAACTTTTTGTGCCGCTGCCACTGCCGCCGAAAGGTCGTAGGCGCCCTCTACCTGTGCACGGGTGTTTGCCACGCTTTCCAGGCTGCTTTGGTACATTACCTGCCCGCCGGGAGCCTTCAGCTCAAATACAACACCTTTTATCCCTTGTGCCTTTAACTTGCTAAAGTTTGCTTCCATGGTAGCCGCATCTTTCAGCAGATAAACCGGAACATAGGCCATTGTATCTGCCATTGGAATAAAATCAGACTGCTCTTGCCCGGTGCCAGGCGTAACTTGGGAAGATGACTGTTGCAATGAAGAGCTCTCACTTTGAGAGGTAGCAGGGGTTGGCAAAAGATCGGGCAGCTCAAAGTTTACAACAAACTGGTACACAGGCTCGTACAAAAACCAGCCGGCAAAGCAGGCGGCGGCAACAGCAGCCAGTGTAACTACTATTTTTTTTATTTTCTGCCTGTGTTTATACTGATTTTCAAACCCATACCGCTTAATCTTATGTTCTTTCCCCATAGTCACGCTCCATTCCGCCGCTTCGCACCGGCTAGAATATTGTCTGCAGGATACCCGCGCCGTGCGAAGCTAAAAAATGGCGAGAGTATTCGACCCTGCAGCTGTGCGGATTTGCGAAACACCAACCACCAAGAGCCTCCTTTTCCTGCAGGGCTAGCTGCCGATTGAACAAGGCTTTGGTACAATAACAGCTTTTAGACAGCTGCCCGCTTTATAATTGATATGAGCTTTGAAAAGCTGTCAGACAGCTACCTGATGACCCAGGACACCAAACAGTGCCAACGAAAGGATACCAAAGTAAAGAAGCGTCACCGGTGCACCACGCATGGCAAAGGGTACCCGCTGCAGCTCCAGATAACGGTTTAGAGACCGTGAAAGCAGTGCTGCCAAAAGATAACCCAAACCTGCACCAAAGCCATAAATGATACCTCCCACAAAGGTAAACACCTGTGTTCCAATAATCATCATAATGGCCAGTGGTATAAAACCAAACACCAAAGAAGGATGCAGCTCCAGCTTTTTGACAGACAATGCGGGAATTTTATACCACACTGCCAAAAAAAGAAATACCACCGCCGTATAAAGCAGCAGGTAAACCGGCGGGCGCAAATGAGAAGCCACCGGATAAAATTCATCAATTAAAAACTTACCAAGCCATCCGCAGCAGGCAGCAAGCATAGAAACCAGCGTGACCGAAAGTGCAGTAACAGGCAGATGAGAACGTGAAAACGCATGAGGCTCCAGGTCGTTCCAGCCAATGGCACGAACAAACAGAAGGTTTTCTGTAAAAGCAGCTGCCACGGCCACACCAATGGTTTTCAGCACTATATCAAAATCCAAATTGGGTCACCGCCTTTCATTCATCATCGGTAACGCTACGATAGCGTGCATAAAGAGATTGGGCAACACTTTGTGCAAGACCCAAAATAAGGCCGGCTAAAATAAGGCCAAAAAAGGGCATTCTAGCTCCCGAAAGGCTAAAACCAATAGTTACCGGCAACCCCCAAAGCTGGTTGTTTGTCAGCAGCTCCCGTATGGCAGAAATTACAACTGCACAAAAGGCAAACCCCATGGCGTATTGAAAAGCCAGAGACAGGGCGCCACCCGGGCTATGCACTCTTCGTCCCCGGTAAACAGCCGCCACCACGCCATAAGCCGCTGTCAAGTAAATATAAATACCCAACGAGTCAATAATCTCCGGCTGGATACCTCGTATAACAGTAGTAGAAAGCGAGGCCAGAATAAGAGCCACCAGGCTGCACAAAAATGCTCCCAGCCAAACCGATACCTTTAGCCGCTCCCTAAGCGCAAAGTGCAGTAAGGCCGTAGGCAAAAGCACAATAAACAATACAATAGACAAGGCCACCCCATTTTTAAGGGTGGTGCAGGACACCGCCAAAAACGGCACTGCAGCTGCCAAACCCATTAAAGCCTCTCTGATATCCACGGTTTGAGTACGGCCGTAAGGGGTAAAGCGATTCGACTCAGGGGATGGCATCGAATTCGCTTCCATTTCCCTGAAGTTTTTCTGATTGCTCATATCTCACCCTCCTTTTCTTGGTAATTTGCCCTTCCATAAAGTCATCCAAAGCCGGAACAAGCGCATTGCAAAGTAAAACAGCAAAGGGTAGCATCATTTCAAAACCGCCATATACCCGCAGCAGCATGACCAACGCGCCGCTAATAGAGGCGTAAAGCAGTTTTGCTTCCCAACGCCGTGGAGTGGTAACAGGATCCGAAAATAGAAACGCTGCCGCAAAAAGAAGGGGAGTGGCGCACAGCTCATAAAAAACAGACATCAGCGGAGACCCGGGTATACGAGGTAAAAAAGCTGCCCACAGCGCCGCCGTACCCAAGAATACCATAGACTGGGTAAAGCGTACAGTACCTCGAAACATCAGGTATAATAGACAAGCCCCCACGACTAAAATATTAGTGGTACCCATTGGGCCTGGCAGTAACCCCAGCACAATAGACGTGGTATCGTAAGGAGGCACACCGCCAAGGCTTAAGGTATAAGCTGCACCGTTGGTGAGTTTTTCCGTAATGACACCTGTAACAGGCAACACAGAAAAAGGCGATGGATAGCTAAACAGCTTTGTGCCCCAGCAGGCAATGACAAAAGCAAGGCCGCCGGCTGCCGGGTTAAAAATATTGCTGCCCAGGCCTCCAAACGCCTGCTTAACAATGCAGATGGCAAACAGCCCTGCTGCCACCACCACCTTGTATTCTACCGAAGCAGGCAGCAGCAGAGGAATAATGAGGCCGGTAACCGCAGGCGAGTAGTCATACCGGTTAACAGGGGCTTTGCGCAGCAGGGTGCAAAGTGCATCGGCGACCCAGCAGGTGGCAACCGATACACACCCCAAAACTACCGCACGTATGCCATAATAGTACCATGCTATAAAATAAAGTGCCAGCAAGGTGATAAGGGCGTCGCCCATAACCGTCTTGTTGCTGACGCTGTTGCGGATATGTGGAGCAATACGAACTGTCAGCCTCATGGGTTTTCACCTTTCTTTCCTATCAGACTACCGATGGCTGCCGCCAGATTCAACTTGGCTGGGCACTCATAGCTGCAGCACATACAGCCTATGCATCGGTCAAAATCCATATCCTGCAGCAAGTCTCCGCGGCCAAGCTCCATAGCGCGATAAATCCGCATAGGGTTAATATCCACTGGGCAAACCTCAGCACACCGCCCGCAATTGATACATAAGTATTTTTTGTCCCGCTCGTCTTCTTTAAAAGCAAGAACAGCCCGGGTGGTAGGCAAAATTTGTGTGGTATCGGTATCGGCAACAGCCTCTCCTGTCATGGAGCCGCCAACAACAATACGGGTGGGATTATCACTCAGCCCGCAGCGGTCTAAGACATCGGTAACACTCATACCGATGCTTACCTCCAGATTGCAGCAGTTTGCCACACAGTTGCCGCTTACGGTAACAAAAACCGTGGTCTGCATCATTCCTTCGCAAACGGCACGGTAAAGATGAATCAAAGCGCAGGCACCTACCAACATCATGCGGCGCCCTGCAAACTCCGCAAAGGAACGCCCCGGTCGTATCTCGGCAGGATACATACCGCCAATGCGCTGAACCTTTACCCCCTCAATAAAGTGGGGAATCTTTAGCTCCAGGTCGGTAATGTTCTTATAGACCAAAATACGCGCATCGGTGGTTTTTGCAGCTTTAAGTGCCAGCTTTAGTCCCCCAATACATGCCTGCTTCATATGCAGCAGGGGGCCCAGCTGGCTGGAAATATAGGGTTCGTCATCCACTGCATCCACCATAATCATCATATTGTCACGGCGGCAAAGCATCAGCTTTTTATACAAGGGCAGACCATCCCGCTCATCAATAATCCGAGCCATCTTTGCCACCATAATAATTTGTTCTATGGAGATATCGTCCAGGTTGTCAACAGGCTGCCAGTCCTCCAGCATTTTACGTCGTGCTGTGCTGGAAAGCAGCCGGATCTCCCTGGAGAGCGCCGGTTCTTTATGCTGCTCCATCACAACGCCTTTGTTAATTTGCAGGCCGGAAGCACTGTATTGCTTTTTATTCTTCTTATCCATTGGTTCTCCTTCCCACTCTCTATTTAGAAAGTAGCTGAGACAATTGATTGTAACGATTACCGGAGACAGCAGTCTCTACTTTGGCGTGGTATTCGCCTTTGATGATGTAGAGCTGCTGATACAAGCGGCATCCCGCCTCTTTAAACAATTTTGCCACCGCATCTACAAAAGCTCGCTGTACAAAGTGGATGGCCGGTACTTTTTGGTTGTATGGCCTTTGGATATTGCAGAGGGTACCACTGCGTTCTTTTTGGGGGAATACGGCAGCTACGTAGGCGCAGGCGAAGTAGTGGTTGCCAAAATTGCCGAGCATGGAACGCTCATTATTGAGGATACCGCCATAGATACCATCTCGGTTTATCTTTCTTGACAATATCTTTTTATGCCTTGGCAAAACCGTGTATCGCCTCACCAAGCATATACCACTACTTTATTGATGTAAGGAAGTCTTGTTCCCTATCCTTCAGTATGCCCATTTTTTGGAATTATTTTTCTTGAAAGTGCAGGTGGATAACCCCACTATGCTTTAGGGCTTTATCATCATCAGTTGCAGGCGCTGCGGATGGCGTCCATGGCAGCCTTATAATCAGCCTTGCCAAAAATGGACGAGCCTGCCACAAAACAGTTTGCCCCGTGAGACGCACAAACAGGAGCAGTACCGGGGTCAATACCGCCATCCACCTGAATCAAAAGGTCCTTATGTCCCAGACGCTTTGCTTCATCAGCAATGGCTTTCATCTTGGGGCACATATCCTCCCGGAACTTTTGTCCTCCAAAGCCGGGCACCACGGTCATCACCAGCACCAAGTCAACCTGTCCCACATAAGGCAGGACCTCTTCCACCGGGGTTGCCGGGCTCAGAGAAATTCCCACCTTACAGCCCAGAGACTTTATTTTGCTGATGGTATTAGCAGGGTCGCCCTCTGCCTCCACATGGAAGGTAATCAGGTCGGCACCGGCCTTTACCAGGTCCTCGGCGTAACGCTGGGGATCGCTAATCATAATATGAACATCTAAAAACAAATCTGTTGCCTTGCGTATGGAAGCAATGACCGGCATACCAAAAGAAATGTTGGGTACAAAGTGACCATCCATCACATCAAGGTGAAGCATGTCCGCACCGCCGTCTTTTACAGCTTTGGCTTCCTGTGCCAGGTTTGCAAAGTCGGCAGCAAGCACCGACGGAGAAATTTTCAGCATGGTCTTTTTCCTTTCCGTCTACCGGGCGCACTTATCCACAGTGTGGCAGTAAATGCAACACTACACCCAGTGTATTAACTTGTATATTTTAGCACGCAAGTATACCAAAGGTCAATGAACAGCCTGTAACGAAGTCGTAAACAGCAAAAAAATCTCTTTTTGGGTCGCAGGCACAATGTACTTTTCTTTTTACACCATGCATGTTACAATTGCAGCAAGAAAAAAACTAAGTTTGGAGGCAAAAATATGCTCACCAATTGTTTTGATAAACTCGGCGTCACCACCTCCCTGCTGGGGTTTGGCTGTATGCGTTTTCCCAAGGAAAAGGGTAAGGATACCGCCGACCGTGCTGCCACACAAGCCATGATTGACCGAGCGGTTGAGGCAGGTGTTACTTATTTTGACACCGCTTATGTGTATGGCGGAGGCGACTCTGAGCGTACCACCGCAGCAGCGCTTCAAAAATATCCCAGGCAAAGCTATTATCTGGCCAACAAGCTCCCTGTATGGATGCTGAAAAAGCCCGAGGATATGGAACGTATCTTTCAGGAATCTCTGGATCGCTGTCAGACAGATTATTTTGATTTTTACCTGGCACATTCTTTGGACCGGGAAGCCATCGAAATAATGGAAAAACTGCATGTGGTAGATTTTTTAGAGCAAAAACGTGCCGAAGGTAAAATCAAGTATATTGGTTTTTCTTTTCATGACACCTCGCCTTACCTGCGGCGCCTGCTAGAAATGCACAGGTGGGACTTTTGCCAGCTGCAGATTAACTATGCCGACTGGGTCATGGATGAAGCCCAAACATTGTACCAGTTGTCGGTGGAATATCAGGTGCCCTGCATTGTAATGGAACCTGTCAGGGGGGGCTTTCTTGCAAATCCCCCTGCAGAGGTTGCAGAGATTTTTGCCAAGGCCGACCCCGCCCGCAGCCCTGCAAGCTGGGCGCTGCGTTTTGCTGCATCTTTGCCCAATGTGCGGGTAGTGCTTAGCGGTATGAGCAGTATGGAGCAGGTAGAAGATAACCTTGCCACCTTCAGCGACCCGTCCCTGTATCTGTCTGACAAAGACCGGCTGGTCATAGAGGCCGCCGGAGATGCTTTGCGCAAAACAAAAAGCATTCCCTGTACCGGCTGCCGCTACTGTGACGGCTGCCCTGTGGAGGTGGATATTCCCACAGTATTTCAGTGGTACAACAACATGGTGCTGTTCAACAAGCCGGCCATCAGCCAAATGCAGTATGAAAGCCAAGTGCTTTCGGAAGGGCATGGTGCCGATCGCTGCATCTCCTGTGGAGCCTGCTCTGCCGTGTGTCCCCAGGGGCTTGATGTTCCTGCACGCCTGGCTGAGGCACATAAGGCACTGACAGAAAAATAAAGCTGCACTGCCGATTATAAAAAACAAGACGGATACCTTTTGCATTTTGGCAAGGGGTATTCGTCTTGTTTTGTTTTCATACTCTTATCTTAAACAGTGGTCTTGCCCTCAGTCCAGGCAGGTACCGCCCGTCCTTTTCCAGACTGGGTCACCCAAAATTTGCACTTTGCTCCTTGCAATACTTACCAGGCAATGGGGTAAAAAGCACAAACAATGCTATGGTGCTAAACCCCACAAAAAAAGACACCAAGCTTCGTGTCTCTCATCCTGTTGTTATCACAAAAACAGCTCGGCAATTTCCACCCCCAAAGCTTTTGCCAATGCCTGCACCTCATAGTCTGCCACAAACCGAGTTCCCGCCTCTATACGCTGGATAGTCAGCCTGTCAAAATCATACCCCATCAGCTGAAGCTTTTCCGCCAAACCTTTTTGTGTCAAAGTAGGAATCATTCTCTTACGCAGCAATGCAACCTGCTGCCCTATAATGATACTTTTGCCCTTGTATCGATATATTTTCAAGATGTCACCGCCATTTTGCTCTAATTATGTACATTTATGTTGATTTTATACGGTATTCAGGTATCATAAGTTCTAAAGATGAACTAAAGTTTGTCTTTACACAAATAAACCGGCAATAGCGCACCCATAGTGTGGGTGGGCTGTTGCTTTCTCATATGAGAACCTTTATCTGACAGGAGCGCGCCCCAAAGGGCGCGCTCCTGCATTAAGGCGGCGGGATACGAATTGGGCAATTCAAGGGCCGGGGGCCACCCTCTTCCTGCGCCGCCTAATTGGTCCCCTGTGTTATGATATGCCGCAGTTTGGGTACTGGTACTGGGATAATACAAGCTTATACTCGTGTCCCTTTTGCCAATCAAACAAAAACCCCCCATTCCGGTTGGAACAGGGGGGTTTTCTTTATTTGCTTTGGCAAAAAATTATTTTGCGTAATCAATGGCACGAGTTTCACGAACCAGATGTACCTTAATCTGTCCGGGATACTCCATTTCTTCTTCAATGCGTTTGACAATGTCTCTTGCCACAATAATCATCTGGTCATCGCTGACTATCTCAGGCTTGAGCATAATACGGACCTCGCGGCCTGCCTGAATGGCAAAGCATTTATCCACTCCGGCAAAGGAGTTGGCAATTTCTTCAAGCTTTTCAAGACGCTTGATGTAATTTTCCAAATTCTCGCGGCGGGCACCGGGGCGGGCAGCCGAGACGGCATCTGCAGCCTGAACCAGGCATGCAACCACAGTCTTAGCCTCCACGTCACCGTGGTGAGCCTCAATGGCATGAATGATATCGGGGTTTTCTTTATATTTGCGGGCCAAGTCCACACCAATGGCAACATGAGAACCCTCTACCTCGTGGGTAAGAGCCTTACCAATATCGT
Source organism: Bacillota bacterium (assembly GCA_023431215.1). Taxonomy (GTDB): domain Bacteria; phylum Bacillota; class Clostridia; order Oscillospirales; family Ruminococcaceae; genus Angelakisella. Next base: position 1,013 of record JAEYXR010000002.1, on the reverse strand, counting down.
GTAGCAAACCTGCACGGCGGGCCTGAGCGGTATCCATGCCCAGCTCGGCAGCCATAATACCTGCAATTTGAGAAACCTCAATGGAGTGAGCCAGCACGTTTTGTCCGTAGCTGGTGCGGTAGCGCATGCGGCCCAGCAGCTTCATCAGCTCGGGATGTACCGCATGTACACCGGTCTCGATGATGGCACGTTCACCGTCTGCTTTAATCTTCTGGTCAACCTCACGGGTAGCCTTCTCCACCATCTCCTCAATGCGGGCAGGATGGATGCGGCCGTCCTGAATAAGTTTTTCCAAGGAAAGACGGGCAATTTCACGGCGGACAGGGTCGTGGCTGGACAGGGTAATCGCCTCGGGAGTATCGTCAATAATAAGGTCGCAGCCGGTAAGGGTCTCCAGGGTACGGATGTTACGGCCCTCGCGGCCAATGATGCGTCCCTTCATTTCATCGTTGGGCAGGGGCACAACAGATACGGTAACTTCTGCCACATGGTCAGCGGCACAACGCTGAATAGCCTGAGAAATGATTTCGCGGGCCTTTTGGTCGGATTCTTCCTTCAAGCGCTGCTCCATCTGAGAAATTTTAATGGCCTTTTCGTGGGTCAGCTCATCGCTTAGCTGTGCCAGTAGGTATTCTTTTGCCTGTTCCTCGCTGTAGCCCGAGATTCTCTCCAGCATTTCAAACTGGCGGGCTTTTACCATCTCGGCTTCTTTCAGCTTTTCGTCGGCCTCCTTGTGCTTTTGCTGGAGGGCCTCCTCTTTTTTCTCCATGTTTTCGCTCTTACGGTCAAGGTTTTCTTCCTTTTGCTGCAGGCGGCGTTCCTGACGCTGCACCTCGCTCCGGCGTTCTTTCAGTTCCTTTTCCGAGTCGTTTTTCATGCGGTAAATTTCGTCTTTTGCCTCAATAAGTGCTTCTTTCTTTTTGGTCTCAGCTGTTTTGATGGCATCGCTAATCAGTCGTTTGGCTTCTTCTTCGGCCGAGCCCAACTCTGCTTCGGCAACTTTCATTCTATAC
>JAEYXR010000101.1 GCA_023431215.1 Bacillota bacterium | reverse complement strand
ACCGCTGGCTTTTAACAGCGGCTGTTTGTGATATTAAAAAACAGGTTTATAAATTAGTATTTCTTCAATAGAAAAATACATTTAACATACCACAGAATTTGCATGGATGGAGAATGCAATTTCTTTGGTTGTTGTATATGCTAACAAAATCAATGCTACCGGTAACAATGTGTAACTTGCATTTAGATTTTAGAATAAACAAAATAGCTTATCAAATAGAATTACTAAATTTTTGATATAAAATAAATTCTATTTGCTCATGCTTATTATTCTTTACCCATGCGCTTGCGAAACAGTGGCTTGATTCCTCCTTCCTCCAAAATGTGCATGGCATGTTCACCCATTTTTTCGCACTGCATGGTTTCTCCTGTTTCGTGGATATACGCGGTGCCTTCCACAAGGTCTAATGTAATGGTATTGCCGTTTGATACCTTTTCGCTGATGCCCTTACAGATAATTAGCGGCAAACCCAAATTGATGGCATTCCGAAAAAAGATTCTTGCAAAGGAATCTGCCAATACGGCGCTTGCACCCATATTGAGCAATGCAATAGGAGCATGCTCGCGGCTTGAGCCACAGCCAAAGTTGGTGGATGCAACAACAATGCCGCCATTGGGGAAATTGGGCGCAATTTCAGGGTCAACACCAGCCAAACAATGGCTGCCTATTTCTGCAGGGTCTGTAATAGCCAAAAAGCGTCCGGGATAGATCTGGTCGGTGTCTATATTCTTTCCAAGAACAACGGTTTTTCCTGTAAATTTAGTGTTCATTATAATCCCTCCAATCTTACAAATAATTTCTTGGATCGGTAATGCGACCATTCAAAACGGAAGCGGCAACCGTTGCAGGAGATGCCAGGTATATTTTTGCATCCTTGCTGCCCATACGTCCGGGGAAATTGCGATTAGAAGCTGTAATGCAAACCTCTCCCGGTGCAAGAACGCCCTCGTGAGCAGAAAGGCAAGGTCCGCAACCGGGGGTAGAAATGGTAGCACCTGCATCCATCAAATCTTGTATGTATCCTTTTTTCATACACTCCTGCATTACTTCTGCAGAAGCAGGAATTACAATCAGTCGTACAAAGGGAGGCAGCTTTTTACCTTTTAAGATACCCCATGCCTGTTCAATATCCTCGGTTCGTCCACCTGTGCAGGCACCAATAAAGCCTTGGTTTACAGCAACAGCCTCAACTTCCTCAAAAGGGTAGACATTATCCACGCTGTGCGGAACAGCTAACTGTGGGGACAATTGGCTAACATCAAAGGTGTAGCTTTCTGTATAAACAAAATCTTCGTCGGTATATTGGACTTGGTAGGGACGTACAGCACGAGCAGATACATAGTCAATAACAGCCTGATTTGGCTGCATATAAGCAGTTTTTGCGCCCATCTCCACCGCCATGTTACAAATAACCATACGGCCGGCTACTCCAAGCTGTTCTACATAGCTTCCGGTAAAATCAACGGCTTTATAAACAGCACCATCCGCCTTGAGTTTTCCCAACACTGCCAAGATGACATCCTTGGGATAAACTCCTTTTGGTGCCTCACCATCCAGTCGAACTTCTATAATTTCAGGAACCCTGAACCATAATTCACCAGAGATAAGAATAGTGGCCATGTCTGTAGCGCCAACACCTGTTCCAAAGGCACCAAAGGCTCCATGAGTTGTAGTGTGTGAGTCGGTAGCTACAACAATCATTCCCGGATAGATGACTCCTCTTTCAGGCATAACCTGATGGCATACGCCTGCATTTACATCAAAATGGTAGGTTAGGTTATTTTCTTTGGCAAACTCACGCATTTCAGTGTGATTTTGTGCGCATTGAATTGTTGGTGCCGGTGCATAATGATCAAATACAAATGCTGCACGGTCTTTGTCCCAGACCTTTTCGCCCCCCATCTCTTTGAAAGAATATACTGTCTGAAGATAAAGGTCATTAATTTCTGCAAAGTCAACTTTTGCAGTGACAATCTCGCCTGTAATTACTTTAGCCTTTCCACTGGCTTTGGCTAGGATTTTTTCTAGTGCATGCATAATAATCCTCCTCAAATTTAGTTCTATTTAATAATTAAATAGTAAAAAATAAAAACGAAACACGTTGCATTACTTTGCAAAGTATATATTGTATACGATATTCAATTGTAAATAAAATAAGATTGTGATACACTTTCCTTTATAAGGAGTGTGTTGTCATGGAGCAATTAACCATAATGCCATCCAGGTTTCGTATTGCTGCAATTTTAAGAAAAGCAATTTTAGCCGGTGAATTTACACAAGGTGAAGAAATTCAATTAACGGAAATTGCCAACAGGCTGGGCGTTTCTCGTACCCCTGTTCGTGAAGCCTTTCAAATGCTGGAAACAGATGGCCTAATAGAATTACGTATGAATAAAGGGGCTATTGTTCGCGGAATCACTAGCAAATTTATTATAGATCACTATGAAATGCGAATGCTGTTGGAGGGTGAAGCTGTTTTTAGGGCAACAGTAAGGAAAATGGATACCCATAGAATCATGCAGCTAAACGAACAGGTATTACGGGAACTTGAGTCCGGTACCATCTCGTCATGCGTGGAAATAAATCAAATAATACACAGTGAAATTTGGAAAGCCGCAGATAATGAAAAGCTTTATAAAATGCTTCTAAATATCTGGAACGGGCCATCTATTGGTAAAACAACCACCAGTTTATCTCACCACCAAAAATCGGCTCTTGAGCATAAAGAGGCTATCCTCTGCATTATGGAAAACGAGCCTGAGCGAGCACGAGCAGCCATGATAAAACATATTGAAAGAAGTATGCAAAATATATTGGACAGCTTTGCATTGGCGCGCTGATTTCTGTTTACTATATCCAACATAAATTTTTGTTTTTTTAAAGTATGTTCTTCTGTTAAGCCAATTATAACATTCATGTATTTTCATAAATACCCACATTATCACCAAATATTGTAATGAATTTTAGTTGTAAAAAACAGTCAGTTGCCAACCATTTCCTAATCTTAATACCATAACACTTTATAATTTACTTTTTGGAAGGATAACGACATGGGGATGTTTAATATTTTGGTAATGATAAAAATATTTGACTTGCGTATATTTGAAAAAAGGGGATTTTATCAGTTTTTACGATAAAAATAGGGATATAACAATAAAGCACAAACCCGCATAAACGTAATGTTTATGCGGGTTTGTGCTTGGTCGGAGTGACGGGATTCGAACCCACGGCTTCTGCGTCCCGAACGCAGCGCGCTACCAACTGCGCTACACCCCGGTATAAATTTTTTCGTAAAAAAGCTGTTTGTAAAGCTAGTTGGTTGCCCGACTAGGATTCGAACCCAGACAAACAGAGTCAGAGTCTGTCGTGCTACCTTTACACAATCGGGCATCGCGCTTTACAAACAGCTTTATTATTATAGCTCGGCATGTCCTAATTGTCAATATCTTTTTCCAAAAAAAATTACACTTTTTTCTGTAATTACTTTTGGACCTTTTTATCTTTTAGGTTATAATAAGGATAAGCAAAGTGGCTAAAAGAAAAAATAGAAAAGGAGATTATTAAAATGGCAGTAGTACATTATACGGAAGCGGACTTTAATAAAGAAATTGTGGAAGCAAAAAAGGAAGCTATTGTTGATTTTTGGGCTCCATGGTGCGGACCCTGTAAAATGCTTGGGCCAATTTTAGACAGCGCTGCAGCAGAATTGGAAGGAAAAGTTACCGTGGCCAAAGTAAACATTGACGAAGAAGGTGCCCTGGCAGAGCGCTTTGGCGTTATGACAATTCCAACTCTTATTGTATTCAAAGATGGAAAAGAAGTAAAGCGATCTGTGGGCTTAATTCCCAAGGATGCAATATTAGAGCTTATCTAATAAAACAGCTAAACTTTATATTTATTAAATTAAAAAAATGTGCGGCTTTTTGGGATGCAAACAAGCATTACCGAAGGGCCGCATTTTTTGTTTGTTTACGCAAACACTAATCGTTATACAGCATGCTGTCAAAAAAAGGAGGAATTTTTATTTTTTGTGTGATGCTTCCCGGCGATGGACATAGCCGAACGGCATCTTGTCTTGCCATGCTTTTGCGTGGTTGTTTTAAAACGGCCTCCCTTTTAGAAGACGAACTTATCATTCCTCAAACACCTAACCTATTGCTTTGCAGTTTTCCCCACGGAATTGTACAGGCCCATAGCCCTATTGTAATACTCCCGCAAGAATACAGTGCGTTTCCTAAAATAGTACTTCCACAAAATAGCGTGCTGGTATTTGACAGTCAAAATACCAATTCAGTTGCTTGGGCCGCACAAAGCGGTTTGCGAATTTTAGACTGTGGTCTGTCCTCACGAAGTACGCTTACTTTTTCCAGCTTAGGAAAAGAAAGTGCCGTGGTGGCGCTGCAAAGGCGTGTAGAAGATATAAACGGGCAGATGGTGGAGCCCTTTGAATTGCCCCTTCGCCTACAGTTGGAGCATCCGCCATATCCGCTATTATGCTGTGCTGCAGTAATTATTTTAAGCGGCCAGTGGAAAAAGCTTGATGGTTTGCTGCTATAATTTTAAAGGTAAAAAGCCGCCGTATTTTGGAAGGTCATCTAACAAAAACTGCCTGTAATATTTAAAACTCCTTGGCCTACAATAATAGTGCAAACGCAAACAAACGCAATTCCAAATCAAAAGGTACTTTTAAGGAGTGTAATTATTATGTCTAACAAGAAAGCAAAAGAAGCTCTTAGCCAGATGAAGAACGAAGCTGCTCAGACCGTAGGCGTTACTCTGAAGCAGGGTTATAATGGCGATCTGACCTCCCGTCAGGCCGGTTCTATCGGCGGCGAGATGGTTAAGAAAATGATTGAGTCCTACGAAAACTCTCATTCTGCTCAGTAATCAGTATCTCTAAAACCAGATAAATCATAACTTCCTTAGCTGGAAGCTGTGATGAACGACTATAAAAGTCGCAGAAAAAGCCAGCGCTAAACGCTGGCTTTTCTGTTCATACAGCTTCTTCTAAAAATACGTACAGAGCATAGCTGTTCATTCATAATATTGCTTTGTGTGTTCATACTAAGAATGAGGTGATAACTATGTCTAAAGCAAGTGTTTATTTTACACTGAAAAATGTAGAAGGGAAGCATGGAAGTAAAGAGATAAAGCGTGAGCTGGATACATTGCCCGGAGTTATTTCGGTTAGCGTGAATGACAGCACTGAGCGTGTGGCAGTGGACTATGACACCACAGGTGCACAAAGTGACAGAATTAGAAGTAAGCTGGAAAAGCTGGGATACGAAATCTTAGACTCCAGACTGGAAAATCATATCATGTAGGAGGCCGGTTATGAGCGATAAGGAAGTTCGCAACCAAGCTGGTAAGAATACCAGCAGCCAAGAAAAAATGAAAAACCAGAACCCAAACCAGACCCATAATGTAAAGAAGGAAGCCCTTGGCCCAAACACCAATCGATGAAGGAAGATAGGTGTAAAAGAACGTTATGCTAACATCTTCGTCAGACACACAAAATCATCTTATCAATATTTAGCTTCGCGTGGTAAGATGCACTATTTATTATAACTTTAAGCCGGCGCGAACAGGCAGAATGGATGGTTAATATGCCAAAAGACAGTCAACCAGACCCCAAGGGAGTACGTGACAAAAAAGCCAACGGACAAACACCCATTACCCGTGAAAATCAAAACCAAAACAAAAATGCCAAAAAGCAATCTATTAAGCATAACGATGTCTAGCTTACAACCCACTCATAAAACGGGTGGGTATATTTATTGTCAAATTTATTTGATATATCGACACTTTCTTGTTGCAACTCGTTAAAGTTGATGCTATAATATCCATAACTTGTATGCATATTTGATACAGTTGTGTGTCATATAAGTACGAATTTTAGGAGGAATGTATTTATGAAACGGATATTAGCTATTTTGCTGTGCTTTGCGCTGATGATGAGTGCAGCTGCCTGCGGCAGTTCTCCCGCAGCTTCACAGTCTGCTGCTTCTGGAAAAAATGTTGTAAAAATTGGTGTTTTTGAGCCTGCCTCCGGCGATAATGGTGCCGGTGGTAAGCAGGAAACTCTTGGCGTTCAATATGCCAACAGCGTTGCCCCCACTGTAGACATTGGCGGTACTACATATGATGTCGAGCTGGTGATTGTGGATAATGAGTCCTCCACCGATAAGGCTCCCTCCGCTGCTGCCTCTTTGGTAAGTGCTAATGTGTCCTGTGTATTGGGCTCTTATGGTTCCGGCGTTTCCATCGCTGCTTCTGATGTTTTTGCCAATGCAAAAATTCCTGCCATTGGCGTTACCTGCACCAATCCTCAGGTTACCGAGGGCAACAAACACTATTTCCGCATCTGCTTCCTCGATCCTTTCCAGGGTACTGTTTTGGCCAACTTTGCTGCCGACAGCTTTAAAGCCAAGACCGCTTATGTTCTTACCAAGCTGGGAGATGACTATTCTGTTGGCCTGGGTCACTACTTCCAGAAGGCATTTGAAGGATTGGGAGGAAAGGTTATTACCGAAACTTTCCCCGAAGGCAACTCTGACTTCAGTTCTTACCTCACCAATGCTATGAATAACAATGCAGATGTTATCTTTGCACCTGTTTCTACCGAAGCAGCCGCACTGATTATTGAGCAGTCTTCTGCCAAAGGTGTAAAAGCACCGCTGATGGCCGGCGACACCTGGGACTCTAACGTAATTCTCAACGCAGCAAAAGGCAAAGACGTTAAAGTTTATGTTACTACCTTCTATCAGGAGGGTGGCGACCCCAACTTTGACTCCGGAATCAAAGCCTGGATCAACGGCAACTCCACCAATTTGGCCAACAACGGCGGCGATGACACAGTAGCTGCTGTTTCGGCAATGGGTTATGATGCATACTTTACCGCACTGGAAGCCATTAAGGCTGCAGGTTCTACCGACCCTGTCAAGGTAAACGAGGCATTGTGGAATGTAAAATATAAGGGTGTATCCGGCGAAATTGCCTTTAACGAAACCGGTGATGCCAACCGTGATGTAGCATATGTTAAAACTGCAAACACCCAGACAGGTGCTTGGGACTTCGTAGCTGTTCAGGGGGTTAAGTAAACAACGATTAGTCTCAGGTTTGCTGAGTAGGTTTATGCAATGGTAAGACACGGTTGGGAGGAATCCTCCCGCCGTGTCTTTCGGTGCTATTTTGCACCAACTGTGTTTTTTTGAGCTGCATCGAAAGGGAATGCCGCCTTGTGCAGTCTCTTTCGATACAGCACAACTATGAGGAGGTCATTTTATGAGTTTTTGGGATGCAAATCTGCCGTATATGCTTGCCGGCATTTCGGTGGGTGGGCAGTACGCACTAATCGCCATTGGATATACTATGGTTTATGGCATTTTGCGGTTAATCAATTTTGCACACGGTGACGTATTTATGGTGGCGGGCTTATTGATGGTGTATCTGACAGCCAGCGTGCCTTTGTACATAGCGATTCCGCTGGTCGTTGTTTTGACTATTTTGCTGGGCTTTGTCATTGAGCGTGTGGCTTATAAGCCACTGCGCACAGCACCTCGCATGTCTATTATGATCTCTGCCATTGGCATTAGTTATCTGCTGCAAAATCTTGCGCTTTATGTAACCGGTGGTCTGAATCAGGTTTATCCTCCCATTCCCTGGATTTCCGATTCTGTTACCATTGGTACCGCCTTTACCAAGCGTGTAACCATTATCACTCCTGTATTGACTATTTTGCTGGTAATAGGCCTGGTGCTGCTCATTAACCACACCAAGATTGGCATGGCCATGCGTGCTGTCTCCAAAGACTTTGAGACCTCTCAGCTTATGGGCATCAAAATTAATTCGGTTATTTCAGCAACCTTTATTATTGGTTCTTTATTGGCTGCTATTGGCTCTTTTCTTTACTTTTCCAACTACACAGGTGTTGTACCTACTTCCGGAGCCATGCCGGGGCTAAAAGCCTTTGTAGCTGCTGTGTTTGGCGGTATTGGCTCAATACCCGGTGCGGTTGTGGGCGCCTTTATCATTGGCATCTGCGAAAATATCATCAAAGGGCTGGGTTGGACCACATTCTCGGATGCATTTACCTTTGCTCTGCTCATTATTATTCTCATCGCCAAGCCCACTGGTCTCTTCGGTGAGAAGAATACCGATAAGGTTTGAGGTGATTGCTGATGAAAAAAAGTAACAACATTATAATTTCTATTGCCTTATCAGTGGGTATTCTTGCACTGATATTTGTCCTGGAGCAAATTATGCCGCCTACTTCCATGTTGTTTGTAACCTTAAAAAAGGGTGCAATCTATGCTCTGGTAGCGGTTTCGATGAACCTGCTCAATGGCTTTACCGGGCTGTTTTCTTTGGGTCAGGCCGGGTTTATGCTGGTGGGTGCTTACACTTACGGCATACTTACCATTCCGCCTGATGCCCGGCTTTCGGTTTACCAGTATTTTGATGGCGGTATTGTGCAGTTTGCCATTCCTGTGGCGCTGGCCCTGGTGCTGTCCGGCATAACCGCCTGCATTTGTGCTTATTTTATCGGTCTGCCGGTACTGCGGCTGCGTTCGGATTACCTGGCCATTGCAACATTGGGCTTTGCCGAAATCATCCGGGCAATCTTTCAGTGGGATAAACTGGGACCCATTACCAATGGCTCCAATCTCCTTCGCAAATTTCCTACCTTCAGCTCAACCTTGTTTCCGTTTATTGTGTCGGGCATATGCATTGCCATCATAGCTCTGCTTATCAACTCCACCTATGGCCGTGCGTTTAAGGCAATCCGTGACGATGAAGTTGCAGCAGAGGCTATGGGTATCAACTTAGCCAAGCATAAAATGATGTCTTTTTGTGTCAGCTCCTTTTTTGCAGGTGTGGGTGGCGCTCTGCTTGCCATGTTCCAGACTACCATTCAGGCCAGTGCCTTTAAGTCTGCCATGACATACGAAATTTTGCTGATTGTGGTAATTGGTGGCATCGGCTCCATTACCGGCAGCGTGCTGGGTTCCTTTTTATTTATTGCCTGCAGCGAGTGGTGGCTGCGCTTTTTAGATGTGGAAACCTATCTTGGTTCCTTTAAGGTACCCCTTTTGCGGGCGGGCTTCCGAAAGGTTGTTTTTGCTGTAGTAATTATGGCCATTGTGTTGTTTTACCGCAAAGGCATCATGGGGGACAGAGAATTCAGTGTTGAAGGCATGAAGCGATTTTTTAAGCGTTTTGGCAAAAAGCGTACTTTGCAGGAAGAGGAGGTAAAGGCATGAGCGAAAAAAACAATGTGCTGCGGGTAGAAAACATTACTATGCAGTTTGGCGGCGTGGTAGCTGTTGACAACCTTTCTCTGACTGTGGATGAGCACGAAATTGTTTCCTTAATCGGCCCAAATGGTGCAGGCAAAACCACTGCGTTTAATGTAATTACAGGTGTGTATGCACCTACCAACGGTGCAGTATACTATATGGGTGAGCGTGTGCTTGAAAATTACCCCAAGGGAAAAATGAAAAAACTGTATGCCGGTAAAAACGCCGGTGTATATACGCACACCATGGAAAAAACTCCCGACAAAATCACTGCACTGGGGTTGGCTCGTACTTTTCAAAATATACGCCTGTTTAAAACCCAGACAGTGTTTGATAATGTTCTGATTGCAATGCATATGTTGCGAACCAGCAACTTGTTTTCTGCTACTTTTCGCTTCAACAAGAAGGAAGAAGCCGCCATGCGTGCGGAGGCAGAGGAGCTGCTTAAAATTGTGGGACTATATGACCTGAGAAACGAAAACTGTACCTCACTGCCTTATGGCAAGCAGCGGCATTTGGAAATTGCCCGGGCTCTGGCTACCAAGCCAAAGCTTCTACTGCTGGATGAGCCTGCGGCAGGCATGAATCCCCAGGAAACTGATGAGCTGACAGCCTTCATCCGCCGTATCCGTGATGAGTTTAGCCTGACGGTCTTTATGATTGAACATCATATGGATTTGGTTATGGAAATTTCCGACCGAATTTATGTATTGGATTTTGGACAGACAATTGCCAGCGGCACACCTGAGGAAATACAGAATAACCCAAGGGTAATAGAAGCTTATTTGGGGGTGCAGGCCGATGCTTAAAATTTCTAACCTTACCGTCTCTTACGGCGGAATTCAAGCTGTTAAGGGCATCTCTTTGGATGTGCCAGATGGCAAAATTGTAACGCTGATTGGTGCCAACGGCGCCGGTAAATCTACCACACTTCGTACGATCTCCGGCCTTGTCAAGCCACAAAGCGGCAGTGTGCTGTGGAATGGGGAAGAGATGCTTACCGTTGGTGCTGAGAATATTGTGACAAAGGGAATTACCTTGGTGCCCGAAGGCAGACGGGTGTTCCCAAACCTTACTGTTCTTGAAAATTTGCGCATCGGTGCCTACACCCGTAAAGATGACCTTTCTGACGACCTTGCTTGGGTATACGAGTTGTTCCCTCGTTTAAAGGAGCGCAGCTGGCAGCTGGCAGGTACTCTCTCGGGTGGCGAGCAGCAAATGCTGGCTGTTGGCCGCGCGCTGATGAGCCGTCCCAAGCTGATGATGATGGATGAACCCTCCCTAGGCTTGGCACCGCTGGTGGTGCAGGACATCTTCAAAATCATTCAGGAAATTAACAAGCAGGGCGTTACAATTTTGCTGATTGAACAAAATGCCAATATGGCACTGCATGTTGCAGACTGGGGCTACGTGCTGGAAACCGGACGCATTACCATGGAGGGCAGCGGAGCCGAGCTGCTGGCCAATGAGGATGTTAAGGAAGCATATCTGGGCAAAAAGAAAACAAGTTCAGTATAAGAAAAAAGTTTATTTCTCAGGTTTTCTGTTTGTGGCTTACTATGAATTTACGTGTGCCCAATACATGAATGTACTACAACAGTATCTTGTTCTATCTTTTAAAATATGCTATGATACTTGTACGATTTAAATCGGTAAATTGTGCAGGTATCATAGCTTTATTGTTTTGTTGACAAATAGAAAAGAGTGAGCAATGTGAAAAAAATTGGGATTGTAGGGTTAGGATTAATTGGCGGTTCAATGGCAAAAACCATTAAGCGGTGTACTGAATACCAAGTATGTGGATATGATATTGCACCCAATACAATGGAAAAAGCATTTTGTGATGGTGCGGTAGATGAGATTGGCTTAACAAGTATATTTACTTGCGATTTGATTTTGATAGCTCTATATCCAAAGCAAACCATTGATTTTGTTAAGACGCATGCAGGGCAATGGCAGAAGGGGACAGCTTTGGTAGATTTATGCGGAGTAAAAAGATATGTTTGTGACCAATTAGGTTCTTTTTGCCTGCAGCAGGGGCTAAGCTTTGTAGGTGGACATCCTATGGCTGGCAGAGAATTTTCCGGCTACGATTATACATTACCATCCTTATTTTCCGGCGCCAGTATGATTTTAACCCCTACCCAGGCAAGTAATGATGCTTTAATAAAACAATTAGAGAATTTTTTTGCCTCACTGCAGTTTGGAAAAGTAGTGGTTACCACCGCACAAAACCATGATAAAATGATTGCTTTTACCTCTCAGCTTGCTCATGTGGTATCTAATGCCTATATTAAAAGCCCAGAGGCCGACCGCCACAATGGATACAGTGCCGGGAGCTATAAGGATTTAACCCGGGTAGCAAGGCTGAATGAGGAGATGTGGACAGAGCTTTTTCTGTGCAATCAAGAGGCTTTACTGGCTGAAATTGATACCATAATTGAGAACCTGGCACAGGTGCGAAACGCTTTGGAAAAAGAAGACGCCGATACTCTTAAGGCACTGCTGAAAGCAGGAAGTGACCGTAAAAAGACAATTGATTTGTTTGAAGAATAACAAAATGCTTAACAAAAAAGAGACTTCTAAAAATAGAAGTCTCTTTTTATTGTATATAGTCTTAGAACAGAGAAAATCAATTCTTTGAACTGCTGATAATAACTGATAATCTTATTTTTCTCTTAAAATTTTATCCATACTTTTTCCTTTGGCAAGCTCATCAATCAGCTTATCCAGATAACGAATTTTCTGCATCAGTTCGTCCTCAATTTCTTCCACACGGTACCCACAAACGGTACCTTTGATAAGGGAGGCGTTAGGATTAATGCAGGGGGCTTGTTTAAAGAATTCCTCCATAGTAACCTCTTTACTTAATTGTTCAGGTAAGGAGTTTTCATCATAACCTGTAAGCCAGTAGATAATTGTATCAACTTCTTTTTTTGTTCTTCCTTTTTTTTCTGCTTTTTGTATATATAACGGATAAATTCGAGTAAAGGGCATGAAAAAAACAGGTGGTTGTCTCATTGTATATCCTCCTTTTTATTTAAGCCAATTGTTTTTATTAGTGTAAATAAATTATATCCGGCTTTTTAATGTGTTTTCAAGGGTCTGTAGTTATATTCGGCAAAGGATGATGCTGATTATTAATAAAAGTTTGATAGATAAAAACGATTAATACAACAAAACTAAAAGGAAAGGAGATAGACCAAATAAAAAAAGACCTGTCAAAAAAGACAGGTCTTTTTTTATTTGGTCTGAGTGACGGGACTTGAACCCACGGCCTCTACCACCCCAAGGTAGCGCGCTACCACCTGCGCCACACCCAGAAACAGCTTTTCTAGAATATCATATACAAAATAAAATTGCAATACCTTTTTTAAATAAGGGAGAAACTGTTTTGTTCATTAAAATTTCATAAATTAAGCATTAGGATAAAAACAGAAGCATTTTAAAGCTTTTTAAAGTATTTTTGGTAGTTAATCAGCTTGCGGGTAGATTTTTCAAAAAAGTTGTTGACTTTTCTACAAAATATGCTATATTTTGAATTGCAATTTTCGCATCTATAATAATTCGCGGTTCGCGTATACCCATCTGAAAGACAGGGATTTCCGGCCCCTGTCCCAAAGCCTTTTGCGGGGAATGGGTGGTAGCTTCCGCGGCAGGTGAAAGGCCTGCAAATGATGCCGGCCAAAGGCCGGTGTACTACCGCAAAGGGGGATGCATCAATGAGTGAAAATGCAATTATCAGCCTGAGGAACGTATCGGTAGATTTTGATGACGAACGTATCCTGGACAAAATCAATCTGGACATTATGGACAAGGAATTCATCACCTTTTTGGGGCCATCCGGCTGCGGCAAAACTACCACATTGCGCATTATTGGTGGCTTTGTAGACCCCTGTGAGGGCGATGTTTTTTTTGAGGGAAAACGGATTAATGACCTGCCCCCTCATAAGAGACTGGTGAATACAGTGTTCCAGCGTTACGCCCTGTTTCCACACTTAAATGTGTATGAAAACATTGAATTTGGTCTGAAGATTAGCAAACTGCCGGAAAAAGAACGCCATCAGCGTGTGATGGAAGCCCTGGAGCTTGTAAACCTGAAGAATTATGAAAAGCGTAATATTAATCAGCTCTCCGGCGGCCAGCAGCAG
>JAEYXR010000098.1 GCA_023431215.1 Bacillota bacterium | reverse complement strand
ATCGCCCGTGTGCGTCTGACCAACGGTATGGAAGTTTCCGCTTATATCCCCGGTGTTGGCCACAACCTGCAGGAGCACTCCGTGGTTCTGATCCGCGGCGGTCGTGTAAAGGACCTTCCCGGTGTTCGTTACCACATCATCCGTGGTACGCTCGATACGCAGGGTGTTACGGACCGTATGCAGTCCCGTTCGAAATACGGCGCTAAGAGACCGAAGAAAAAGTAAGAGAACAAACTTCTTGCAAGGCCACGCAGCAACATGCGTGACAATGTGGAGTGTATATATATTGTTTTTTATATGTGCCTCACACATTGGCGCCACGAGAACGTTGTCACTCGAGTACCTATGATATCATTACTATGAAGGAGGGAAGCGAAGTGCCAAGAAGAGGCCAGATTGCAAAACGTGATGTTTTGCCCGATCCGCTTTACAATTCCAAGCTGGTTACCCGTCTCATCAACAACATTATGTTGGATGGTAAGAAGGGTGTATCCCAGAAAATTGTGTATGGTGCCTTCGACATTGTCAAGGAAAAGACCGGCAAAGATGCTCTGGAGTGCTTTGAAGCATGCATGGAGAACATTATGCCCGTTCTGGAGGTTAAGGCTCGCCGTGTTGGTGGTGCCACCTACCAGGTGCCCATGGAAGTTCGTCCCGAGCGCCGTCAGACCTTAGGTCTGCGCTGGCTGACCGAGTATTCCAGAAAGCGCTCTGAGAAAACCATGTGCGAAAGACTGGCAGGCGAAATTCTGGACGCTATGAACGGCCAGGGCGGCGCCAGCAAAAAGCGCGAGGATACCCACAAGATGGCCGAAGCCAACAAGGCTTTTGCTCATTACAGATGGTAATCCACTTTGCCGCTGTTTTTCGTTTCGTAGCATGATGACAAGGTGTAGTGCTTTGTTATCTGCAAGCTGTTTTTTGCCTCGTTGGGGGCAAAAAACAGCACATTTGCAATTAAAAATCCCTGTGCGAAAGCATAGGGCGGTTATTTAGTTTAGGAGGGCACTATGCCAAGAGAAGTATCTTTACAGATGACTCGTAACATAGGCATCATGGCTCACATTGATGCGGGCAAAACCACCACCACCGAGCGTATTCTGTACTACACAGGCAGAACACACAAAATTGGTGAGACACACGATGGTTCCGCAACAATGGACTGGATGGCTCAGGAACAGGAGCGCGGTATCACCATTACTTCCGCTGCTACCACCTGCTTCTGGCGCAATCACAGAGTCAACATCATCGATACCCCCGGACACGTTGACTTTACCGTAGAGGTTGAGCGCTCCCTGAGAGTTCTCGACGGCTCCGTTACCGTCTTCTGTGCAAAGGGTGGCGTTGAGCCTCAGTCCGAAACTGTTTGGCGTCAGGCAGACAAGTATAAAGTCCCCCGTATGGCATATGTCAATAAGATGGATATCATGGGTGCGGATTTCTATAACGTTGTAGGCATGATGCACGACAGACTGAAGTGCAACGCTGTTCCCATCCAGTTGCCAATTGGCAGTGAGGAAACCTTTAAGGGAATTATCGACCTGGTGGAGATGAATGCCGACGTCTATTACGATGATTTAGGCAAGGACATGCGCGTGGAAGAAATTCCCGAAGACATGAAGGAGCTGGCAGCAAAATACCGTCACCAGCTGATGGAAGCTGTTGCCGAGCAGGACGAAGAACTGATGGAAAAGTACCTCATGGATGAGGAAATCAGCATTGATGAAATCAAGCGCTGCATCCGTCAGGCCACCTTGGCAAACAAGATGGTTCCTGTTGTCTGCGGTACCAGCTATAAGAACAAGGGCGTACAGAAGCTTCTGGATGCTGTTGTTGACTTTATGCCTGCACCTACCGACATCGACCACATTAAGGGCATTAATCCTGACACCGAGCAGGAGGAAGAGCGTCCCTCTTCTGACGATGAGCCCTTTGCAGCACTGGCATTTAAGATTGCTACCGACCCCTTTGTGGGTAAGCTGGCATTCTTCAGAGTGTACTCCGGTACCCTCACTGCCGGTTCCAGCGTTTACAACTCCAACAAGGACAACAACGAGCGCATCGGCCGTATCCTGATGATGCACGCCAATAACCGTAAGGATATTGAGCAGGTATACGCAGGCGACATTGCTGCTGCTGTTGGTTTGAAAAATACCACCACCGGTGACACCCTCTGTGACCCCAAGGCTCCCATCATTCTGGAGTCCATGGAGTTCCCCGAGCCTGTTATCCGTGTTGCTATTGAACCCAAGACCAAGGCTGGTCAGGAGAAAATGGGTGTTGGTCTTTCCAAGCTTGCTGAAGAAGATCCCACCTTCCGCACCTACACCGATGAAGAAACTGGTCAAACCATCATCGCCGGTATGGGTGAGCTCCACCTGGAAATCATTGTGGACCGTTTGTTCCGTGAGTTCAAGGTAGAAGCCAACGTTGGTAAACCTCAGGTTGCCTACAAAGAAACCGTTCGTAAGCTGGCAGACGTGGATTACAAGTATGCACGTCAGTCTGGTGGTAAGGGTCAGTACGGTCACGTTAAGATCAAGCTGGAACCCAACGAATCCGGTAAAGGCTACGAGTTTATCAATGCAACCGTCGGTGGTTCTGTTCCCAAGGAGTATATTCCTGCTGTCGATCAGGGTGTCCGCGGCGCTATGCTGTCCGGTGTTCTTGCCGGTTATCAGGTAGTTGACTGTAAAGTTACTCTGTACGATGGTTCTTACCACGAGGTTGACTCCTCTGAAATGGCATTTAAGCTGGCCGGTTCTATGGCTTTCAAGGAAGCGATGAGAAAGGCCGACCCCGTCATTCTGGAGCCTATCATGAAGGTTTCTGTTATCGTCCCCGAGGAATACATGGGCGACGTCATCGGCGACCTCAACTCCCGCCGTGGTCAGATTCAGGGTATGGAAGCACGCAGCGGTGCACAGCAGATTAATGCATTTGTTCCTCTGTCTGAAATGTTTGGTTATGCTACCGACATGCGCTCTAAGACTCAGGGCCGTGGTCAGTACACCATGGAGCCCAGCCATTATATTGAGGTTCCCAAGAGCATTGCAGAAAAGATTATGGCAACACGTGCTAAGCCCAACGCATAATCTGCAATAACACTTGCAATTTGCCAAAGAAATTGCTAGAATACAACTAAACCAGCGAAAAAAATAACAATCCTAATGTAAAGGGAGGAAATGTAACCATGGCTAAGCAGAAATTTGAAAGAACCAAACCCCATGTAAACATTGGTACCATTGGTCACGTTGACCACGGCAAAACCACTCTGACCGCTGCCATCACCAAGACCCTTGCTATGAAGGGACAGGCTCATTACGAGGCTTACGATATGATCGATAAGGCTCCTGAAGAGAGAGAGCGCGGCATTACCATCAATACTTCTCACGTTGAGTATGAGACTGACAACCGTCACTATGCTCACGTTGACTGCCCTGGACACGCCGACTATGTTAAGAACATGATCACCGGTGCTGCTCTGATGGACGGCGCTATCCTGGTTGTATCTGCTGCTGACGGCCCCATGCCTCAGACCAGAGAGCATATCCTGCTGTCCCGTCAGGTTGGCGTTCCCTATATCGTCGTATTTATGAACAAATGCGATCAGGTTGACGACCCCGAGCTGCTGGAGCTGGTTGAGATGGAGATCCGTGATCTGCTGTCCAGCTACGACTTCCCCGGCGACGATACCCCCATCATCAAAGGTTCCGGTCTGGCTGCTCTGGAAGCTCCCGATGACATTACCAACCCTGCCTATGCTCCTATCCTTGAGCTGATGGCTGCTGTTGATAGCTTCATCCCCACTCCTGAGCGTAAGGCTGACCTGCCCTTCCTGATGCCTGTTGAAGACGTGTTCACCATCACTGGCCGTGGTACTGTTGCCACCGGTAGAGTTGAGCGTGGCCAGGTCAAGACCGGCGACGAAATTGAGATCATTGGTCTGACCGATGAGCGCAAGAAGAGCGTTGTTACCGGCGTTGAGATGTTCCGCAAGACTCTGGACTATGCAGAGGCTGGCGATAACATTGGTGCTCTGCTCCGTGGCGTTCAGAGAACCGACATCGAAAGAGGTCAGGTTCTGTGCAAGCCCGGCTCCATTCACCCCCACACCAAGTTCCGCGCTCAGGTCTATGTTCTGAAGCAGAGCGAGGGTGGCCGTCACACTCCTTTCTTCAACAACTACAGACCCCAGTTCTTCTTCCGTACCACCGACGTTACCGGCGTTATCACTCTGCCCGAGGATACCGAGATGTGCATGCCTGGCGATAACGTTGAAATGGACGTTGAGCTGATCACCCCCATCGCTATCGAGGAAGGCCTGCGTCTGGCTATCCGCGAAGGCGGCCGTACCGTTGGTTCCGGCGTTGTTATCAAAGTCAACGCATAATCAACTGTTGCGTTATTAGCAATTTTAAAGCCCCGGAATGTGCAAGCATTTCGGGGCTTTTTGCATCTGCAATCAAAAACCCGATGGTTTAACACAATAAGCCATCGGGTTGTCTATTTTATATATACTGATTAAAATTTTACTTTGGAAGCAATCTAATGAGCAACGTAAATGCTACAAAACCATTACTGCTTTTCTCGATACTTTACCGATAAATAGTGACTTTCTTTTTCCACAAAACGGTATAAAAAATCAACAGCTTCTTCCGCATAATCAATGTTGATGCGTTTGGTGGCAGCTACGCAGCTGTCTGCCAGAGGGTTGCCTTCTGCAAGAAAAAGCTTATTGCCCCACAGGGGTTCACCATATAAGTCACGGCTGATACCCATGGCAATGCAAAGCTTACCCGGCCCTGTAAGAAGCTGGCGTTCGCCAGGAACCTTTTTATCGGGTCGGGTACGGCGGCGTGTCATAAGGTCAATTCCCTCCAGAGGCTGCGCACTGCGTATCAGTACGGCTTCTGCAACGCCGGCAGGGCAGGTGGTAACATTAAAGCAACAATACATACCGTAAATAAGGTACACATAGGCAAGGCCGCCATCTTCATACATAATGTTGGTACGCCCCTGCGGCGTGGCTTTATAGGAGTGGCAGGCCTTATCTGTTTTACCAAGGTAGGCTTCTGTTTCGGTAATACGGCAAACAGTAATACCCTCCGAGGTTACCCGAACAATATCACGGCCAATTAAGTCACGGGCAACTGTGAGGGTATCACGCAGATAAAAATCCTTAGGCAGTTTGCTGTAGGTTGGCAGAGAGCCCATTATAGCCCCACCTTACCATAGGTAAGATTAACCGCTTTTGCCTTTTCAATGTTGTTTAAATGCTCCTGCCAGGTGCGGCCGTAATAGTGGGTAAATTCAATGTCGGTGACAAAGAAGTAATAGTCGGTGTCATTGGGGTTGAGAGCTGCATCAATGGCATCCAGTCCGGGGTTGGCAATGGCGCCGACAGGGAAGCCTACCATGCCGTAGGTATCGTAGGCACTGAGTACCTCATCCAGATTATTTCCCTGATACTGGGGTTTGATATAGTCATTGATATAGTTGTTGGTGGTGCAGGATTCCAACTGAGGGTAGGGGGAGCCAGCCTTCATGCGGTTGGTAAATACGGAAGAAACATTGTACATTTCTTCCACATTGGCGGCTTCCTTTTGAATAATGCTGGAGAAGATAATGAGGTCTTCCAAAGAATACCCACTGGCTTCAATTTGTGCTTTTCTCTCCTGGGTAAGCACCTTGTTCTCAAAGTTTTTCAGCATACGCAGGATGATAGAATCCACATCTTCACCCTCAAAAAACTGGTAGGTGTCGGGGAAAAGAAATCCGTCCAGCTTTACCATCTTATTAGGGTCATCTTTAATTTGTGTAAGGAAGCTGACATCGAAGGTATGAGTATTCAGCGCGTCAATAAAATCGGTCTTGGTGCAAAGTCCTGCTTCTTCCAGCTTTTCGCCGAATTGATAAGCATTGTAGCCCTCAGGAAAGGTAACGGTAACAGTGTTCTGACGTTCAATAACCTTTTGGAGCTCCTGAATCATGCGTGCATAATCCCAACCAGGGCTTACTTCAAAGCTGCCGTACTGGTAGCTGCCATCTGCTTTGGTCAGTCTGGAATAAAGACGGAACAGCAGGGTATTGCCAATGGCGCCGCTTTGCTGCAGTTTGGCTGCTACCATTGTGGTAGATGCGCCTTGGGGAATTTCCACCGTTACAGGTGTATCATCACGGAAGGTTCCTTTTACCTCAGTAAAGGCATAGCCAACCACCAGAGCCGCAATCACCAAAAGCGCCAGCAGGGTTATCAAAACGGGGTGTCCACGTCTGCGGCGGCGCGGAGCAGAGCTGGAAGAATTTTTTTCATACATAGCCATGAGGGAAAGTCCTCCGTTTCATCAAAACAAAATTAAGCCACTAATAGTATAACCACATCTGGAGGAAGCATAACTTTTCCAGAATTGTAGAAATTTGTCGCTTTTTTTATTTTAGCCTATAAATGGGCAAAAAGCAATTAATTCCCCTTTTCAAAACGAGAGAGAGGAGTCAATTGCTTCAGTAAAGAATGTATGGGGCAGGTTATGTTATCAGCCATGCATCTATTTACAAAAGCGGCGCCAGATATATTCTCTGACACCGCTTTTTATGATACTTATTTATTGGAATAACTGGTGTAGGTAACAAAACCGTCGTACAGCTTACCCAGATAATCAAAGGACATGCCGGTACCGATGGCAACAGCTTCAATGGGAGTATCAGAGAGCCGGGCAGTAATGCGGATACGACTGGAAATAAGCTTGTCCAACCCGCCCAGCATAGCTCCGCCGCCAGTCATGACCAAGCCGTTTTGCTGAATATCTGCTACCAGCTCGGGGGGAGTACGCTCCAATACAGACTGCAAAGCAAGGATGATATGTTCTACCTCAGCACGCAGAGGTTCTACCAGCTCCTGATTGGTGATAGTGATGCGCTGGGGCAAACCGGTGACAAGGTTGCGCCCCTTTACTTCATATTCCACAACAGGGGTATCTTCCATCCAGACAGTGCCAATTTCACGTTTGATACGGTCGGCGGTATTGTCGCCTACCAGCACATTGTAGCTACTACGGATAAACTTGGTGATGGCAGAATTAAGCTTATTGCCGGCAACCTTTAAAGAGGTTTTGCAGACAATGCCGTTTAAAGACAGAACGGCAATATCACTGGTGCCGCCGCCAATGTCCAAAATAGCAACACCGCCGGGGACAGTAATATCAATACCGGAACCAATAGCAGCGGCCACAGGTTCTTCAATGAGGAAAACGTTGCGCGCACCGGAGGACATTACAGTATCAATGACAGCACGAGACTCTACCTCGGTAATGGCAGAGGGTACACAAACGCAAACACGGGGCTTAAAAAAACGGCTGGGATTAATTTTTCTTAAAAAATGCTTGAGCATTTGCTCGGTTACTTCATAATCGGAAATAACGCCCTCCTCCAGAGGACGAACCACACGAATCATATCGGAAGTTTTACCCAGCATGGCATAGGCTTCGTCGCCAACAGCCTTAACATTACCGGTTCGGGTATCCATGGCCACAATAGAGGGCTCCTTTAGGACAATTCCCTTTCCGTTGACATAAATAATCGTAGTAGCGGTACCAAGATCAATACCGATGTCATTACTGAACACTGCCTTTTCCCCTTTACCTGTCTATTTCATATACCTTAAAAATCAAACAATTATTGTGATACACAATACTAATGGAATTGTATCACGATACTAGGGGGGTTGTCAAAATAAATAGTGCAAAAATAAGCAGAAAGGTCGAAATATTAAAGATATGGTCATACTTTGCCTGTCCAGCCTGCAGCGGCTAAAACAGTGACATTTTGGGCACCCATATCAAGCAATAAACGGCAGCATACGGCAGCAGTGTTGCCAGTAGTTACCACATCATCCACCAGCAAAACATGTGCCCCTGTCAAAGCTGTGCTTCCTGCACAAAAGGTGGCATCGGCAGCGCGGTGGCGAAATCTGGCGGTAAGCTGGTGCTGTGCCAGCGTGCCGGTTCGCAAAAGAGCGTGAGGCAAAACCGGAAGACCCGTGGCTACTGACACATGCTGTGCCAAAATTTCTGCCTGGTTATAGCCGCGCATCCGTTGCCGTTCCTCCGGCAAGGGCACCGGCACAATAACGGTAAAGGGCAGGGGGGTGACTGCTGCTGTAACAAGCTTTGACATCACGCTGCCAAAGTATTCACCAGCCCGCATGTCGCCGTGGAATTTAAACCGTCCCAGAGCCTGGCGCACATTACCGTCGTAGCGGTGGGCACAGTACAGTGCTTTCCATGGACGAGTATCGGTTCCGTCACCAAGCTGCACAGGCATTACAAAGGGTGGCTCCTTTTGGGTGCAGGCTTGGCAGCACAATGCACGGTTTTCTGAAACCTTGCCGCACAGCACACATCTGGGGAGAAAGATACTATCTAGCAGACGATTAAAGCATGCCATCCTCCAAAGTCCTCCACAACATTTCCTTTAGGTTGGTGTAGCGCAGGGTGCGGCGGTTGTTGCCCACCATTTCCGCAACCGTTGCTTTTTCTCCCGCCATCACCAGTAAACGCCTGGCCCTTGTTACACCGGTATAAAGCAAGTTGCGGTAATGAAGCTTGGGATGCCGCTGCATCAGGGGCATCACCACCGCCTCAAACTCGCTTCCCTGGCTTTTGTGTACGGTAATGGCATAGGCGTGTTCCAGCTGGTCACTGCTGTCAAAATGATACTGAGCCACCTTGTCGTCAAAACGAACCAATATGGTCTGAGAAGAAATATCGATCATATCTATGACACCAATATCGCCATTGAAAATGCCCATGCCCTCCTCACCGTCATCGGTGCGGTAAATAATATCATAGTTGTTGCGTATCTGCATGACCTTATCACCCTCACGCAAAATACGCCCCAGTGCAGAAAGCTGGGTTTTGTCACGGGCGGGAGGGTTCAGACGCTCCTGAAGCAAGCGGTTAAGCTCCCGGGTACCAATGGGCCCCTGCTTGCCGGGCACAATAACCTGTATATCCCACAGGGGAGAATAGTGATAGCTGTTGGGCAGGCGGCGGGCACATAAGTCCACCACCAGTGTTTGAGCCTGCTGGGGGGTAGCGGTGGATAAGAAGAAAAAGTCGTTGTCACGGCGGCTCAAATCCGGCACCTCGCCCCTTACAATGTTGTGGGCACCGGTGACAATGAGGCTTTGGGCGGCCTGCCGGAATACGGTGCTAAGGTGCACAGTGGGTACTGCTTCGCTGGCAATAAGGTCGCCCAGAATATTGCCCGCAGCCACCGACGGAAGCTGGTCGCTATCACCCACCATAATCAGCTTGGTGCTCATGCGCATGCCCCGCAATAGAGACTCTAAAATCAGTGTATCTACCATGGACATTTCATCCACAATAATTGCTCCTGCCTGCAGGGGGTTCTTTTCATTGCGCTTAAAGGTAAGGCTTTCCTGCCCCGGTTCCACCTCCAGCAGACGATGGATGGTCTTGGCTTCCCGCCCTGTAACCTCGGTCATGCGCTTTGCGGCACGCCCTGTGGGGGCACACAGAGCCACCTTGACACCTTGACGCTCCAGCAGGGTAATAATGCCGCCCATGGTGGTGGTTTTGCCGGTGCCGGGTCCACCGGTTAAGATAAACAAAGGGCTTTGTACCGCTTCGCTGATGGCTTTGCGCTGTAGCTGGTCATATTGAATGCCCAGCTCTTCCTCCAGCTCGTCCAGCTGCTTGGTAAGGTCTTCTTTGCCAGGTGGTGTAATTTGCAGCATCATGGCTATGCGCCCGGCAATGTAGCTTTCGCCCCGGTACAAGGGCTCAAGGTAAACAAAAGAGCGTCCCTTATCTTCAAACAGGCACAGGGTGTTGTCCTCCAGCAACACCTCCAGCAGGTCTTCCAGCTTTTCTGAAGCACACTGCAAAAAGCCGGAGGCCAGGGTAAGCAGCTTTTCACGCGGCAGGCATACATGACCACTGCGGCTGTTGTGGCGTAAAATGTGGCTCAGTCCTGCGCAAAGACGGCAATTGCTGTCTGGTAGGATGCCCAGGTCTGTGGCGATATCGTCCACCTGCTCAAAGCTCAGACCAATGTTATCGCTGCAAAGAAGATAGGGGTCTTCCTTTACTAAATCTACCGCGGCATTGCCAAAGGCACGCCAGATGCGGATGGCATCGGCAGGCTGTATGCCTCTGGAGGTAAAAAACAGCATGGTGGAACGTATACCAAATAGGCGTGAAAATTCATCACCGATTTCCTGGGCTTTGTTTTGTGAAATACCCTTTATTTGAGCCAACACATTGGGGTCTTTTTCAATTACTTCCAGAGATTTATCTCCAAACTGGTTGACGATGCGCTTGGCAAGTGCAGGGCCAATCCCTTTGATGGCACCCCCTGCCAAATACTTAAAAATGGCGTTGGCAGTGCCCGGCAGGGTGCGGGTAATGGCTTGTGCCTTAAACTGCATGCCATAGGTGGGATGCACAGTATAGCGTCCCATGGCGGAAATTTCCTCACCGGGCGCCACGCCGGGGATTTCTCCCACCACCGTCACCAGCTCGTCCTCTACCGAAACCTCCAGCACTGAAAAACCATTATCTTCATTATGGTATACTACGTCTTCTATGGTGCCCTCAAGCTGTTCTAAGGGCTCTGTTTGTTCTTTTGCCAGTGGTTTCACCTCCTGTGCTGGGTTTTATACATGCTTGTCTCTTTACCAAGTGGCAAGCTTTATTAAAGTAGTAAAACAGGTTATTCAGGTTGTGTCTTTGTGCATGCTTCTAAGAAAGGATGCTGCAAAGAGGTGCAAGGACAATGCTATCTTAGGAGCTGATAGCTCCGTGAATAATAAGCCTCTTTTGCAATAGTAAAGACGATGAATCATCTGTTATTATAGTACATTTGTTCTAAAAAGAAAAGCCGTACCCGGTTTTAGCTTCACCGGATACGGAAAAAACAATAAATTTGTATAGTATTACTGCTTTATCAGTGCAGGCAAAGAGGCGTCTTCAAGATACAGAATACCCCGGTCGGCACAGCACAGGCGACAAAGTTCACGGGTTTCTTCATCGGGAGAATCCGCAGCCACCACAACTTTTACACCGCGAAGATTGCGGTTAAGACCAACCTCAGTATAAGCCTGCACCAATCTTTTTTCTACGGTATCATCGTGACCTCTTACCACCAGCACCAAGCTGCTTTGCTTCATATCAGTATTGCAGCAAAGCCACCGTACAACAGCAACACAAATTTCTACCAGCCCCACTGATGCCAGTGCAAACAGCAAAATAATCGGCAAGTTTAGTTCCATTACAGCAGCCAACCTCCTTTTACCCCAAAAAGCGTTTTTTCGGATGTTTTATATACTCTATCGTATGCTTTTGATGCTTTGGGGGTGAAAAACAAAAACAGGGATACCTGTTACGGCATCCCTGCTGACTAATAGAATAACCTGTATTCGGTATATGCTCAATGCTACACAAAAGCGCAGTGACAAATCAAAAATTACTGTGGGGATTATTTTATAGCTTCTTTTAAAGCCTCGGTGCGGTCGGTGCGCTCCCAGGTAAGATCCAGGTCTGTACGGCCCATATGGCCATAGGCAGCAATTTGGCGGTAAATGGGGCGGCGCAGATCCAGCATTTTGATGATAGCAGTGGGGCGCAGGTCAAAAACCTTTTCTACAGCCTTTTCAATGGCCTCGTCGCTGACAGAGCCGGTGCCAAAGGTATTGACGTTAATGGAGACTGGTTGTGCTACGCCAATGGCGTAGGCCAGTTGAACCTCACAGCGGTGTGCAAGGCCGGCAGCTACAATGTTCTTTGCCACATAGCGGGCGGCATAGGCAGCACTGCGGTCCACCTTGGTGGGGTCTTTACCGGAGAAGGCGCCGCCGCCGTGACGACCCCAGCCGCCGTAGGTATCTACAATGATTTTGCGTCCTGTCAGGCCGCTGTCACCCTGAGGGCCGCCAACCACAAAGCGGCCGGTGGGGTTAATGAGGTATTGTGTATTTGGACGAAGCTGGGCAGGAACCACAGGCTCAATGACATGGCGGAGAATATCCTCGTAGATGGTCTCCTGGGTGACATCCTCGCCGTGCTGGGTAGAAACAACAATGGTGGTAATTTCTACCGGTTTGTCGTCCACGTAGCGCACAGTGACCTGGGTTTTGCCATCGGGGCGCAGATAGGGCAGAGTGCCGTTTTTGCGTACCTCGGTAAGGCGGCGTGCCAAACGGTGGGCGGTGGCAATGGGCATGGGCATCAGTTCAGGAGTGTCGTCACAGGCAAAGCCGAACATCATGCCCTGGTCGCCTGCGCCGTTGTCCTCGTCATTGGCTGCAGATGCCTTGGCTTCCTTGGAGTGGTCAACACCCAGGGCAATGTCAGGAGACTGTTCGTCAATGGAGGTGAGCACAGCACAGGTGGTGCCGTCAAAACCGTATTTGGCACGGTCGTAGCCAATGTCAACAATCACTTCACGCACAAGCTTTGGGATGTCTACATAGCAGCTGGTGGTAATTTCACCCATTACCAGTGCCATACCGGTGGTAACAGCGGTTTCGCAGGCTACACGGGCATAGGGGTCCTGTGCCAAAATAGCGTCCAAAACACTGTCGGAAATTTGGTCGCAAATTTTATCAGGATGTCCCTCAGTAACAGATTCGCTGGTAAATAAAAATTCTTTCATGTTCATTCTTCCTTTCCATTTAGCCCGGGAGAGTCGTGACGCTTTTACAACAAAAACACGCCCGGACAAACCCGAGCGTTTTAAATTCTCATCTCTCGGAATCGTTCCGCAGAATTTAGCACCTTATCTGGTATAGACAGGTTGCCGGGCTTCACAGGGTCTGTTCCCTCCACCACTCTTGATGTGACGAATATTCTTTTTACAAGTAATAGATTAGCACTATGCGCCAAATTTGTCAAGTGTCATTTAGACAAAATGCCCTAGAGGTACACAGCAGAGTTTTAGTGAGGGATGTGGTTGGCAAGCTTTTTGTAAACAAGCAAGGTAATAGTGGCATTTAAACCGGCTTTGATGAGATTAAAGGGAATAATGATGGGAACCAACATGCCCAAAACGGCATCAATGGGGGTACCTAAAAAGATGGGGGTAAATATTACGTTCCAAATGACCATCATTATTGTCATGGTAAGCACACCGGCGACCAAAGCAATAACGGCTTTTTTTCGAGTTTTGCCCCGACGGTACAAAAATCCTGCCACCAAAGCAAAGGAACCGGTAGCAAAAATGTGCATTACCACACCGATGATGCCACTGCCCGCACTGACGGTAAAGCCCTGAATAAAGCTGACAACAACGGTAAGCGCCAAGCCGCTGATGGGCCCGTATAAAAAGGTGCAGATAAAGATGGGAATGTCGGCGGGGTCATACTCTAAAAAGGGCGCGGCAGGGAACAGGGGAAAGCGGATGAAGTAGACCAGAATGATGGAAACCGCAGCCATCATCCCCATAGTGGTAAGCTTTTTGATTTTTGCAGATGTTTGCATGTGAAAAACCTCCAAAATATAGTATGTTGGCTGACTTTTGTGTTGCTGTAGAAGCAGCCAAGCACGCGCCAGCCGTAGCAGCAAAGCCATTAAAAGCCCGGCTGCCCTAAAAAGAGGTTTGTTCGGGTTTGTGTCGGAAACAAAAACGCCCCCAATCCGCAATGGATCAGGGGCGTAAGGTCGCAGAAAAACCGCAAAAGCGGAGCTCTGACAGCCGTTTCTTTCATCCGGACTTAACCAAACAGTGTTTGGCTTACCGTCGGTTTCGGAATCTCACCGAATCGACCAACGGCAATACTAAGCAATTCACGGCTTACGCCTTAAGTGTTGCCTTGCTTGCAAATTTCCTGTCATATTTCACAAAAAGCCTCGCTAATACATACAGTATTAGCTGCGTTTTTTTGTTTCATCTGACAAAAAATGTGCTAACGCAATACGACACTTAGAATTACACAGTATCGCCTCTAAGGCTCGCGGACTTGTGGCATACCGCCCATTACCGCCGGTGGGGAGTCTCACCCCGCCCTGAAACAAAACCATACACAGTATAACGCTAACTAGTGGTTCTGTCAAGAAGCTGCACCGCACTGATTCAGGATAAATCTTTAGAGCAATAAATTTTAACCGATGCAACATAAGAACCGATAATAGCCACAAGGCAAAACAGTATACCAATGGTTAAAATAGTCCCAATATTTGCTTCCAACAGCGTCGCAAAATCAAAATCATTGATAGTAGTTGCCAAGATAATGAGCATAAATGGCAAACCGAGTAAAAACATAAAGGCAATGCGGCCTTTTTCGGCACCCAGCTTGTAAAAGAAGGGCAGCGAAAGACTTACCCCCGTAAGGCATACCAGGCAGGAGGAAGCTAAGCCTACAATGCCTTCCAGCAGGCTGATGTCGGGATGAAAGACCCAGGTAATGCCCATTAGCACCAAAGAAACAACGGCCCCACAGGCAGCAAGCAGCAAAACAAACAGGTATTTGGCAGTGACAATGGTTCTGCGGCTTACCGGAGCACTGGCAGCATAACGCTCCCAATGGTAGTATTCGTCGTAATTAAAGGTTGAGATAGAAAGGCTGATGGTAAGTACAGTAATAAGGGTGACTGCAAAGGAAAAGCTGCCGGTAAATATACCAACTCCCCCAAAGATGAACACATACAGCAGCAAAATGCGCCGTGAAGCCAAAATAGAATAAAAATCCTTTATCAATAGTCCCTTCATGCTTTTTCTCCTTTCGTGATATGCAGAAGAATATCGTCCAGCGTGGGGGTATCGACCACCATATCGGGGTACTTGCTGCGGGCAGCAGCACGGTCTGACACCAGTGCTTCAAAGCCATGGGCTCCCTTCTGCATCCCAATCACATGGCAGGTATCAACCTTTTCTGCCTGCGTTAAAGAACCCTTCAGGATACCGTAGTGCTCCAAAATATTATCCTTATCGCCTGCCAGCACCACCTGACCATGGTCCAAAAAGGCCACATAATCGGCAATGCGGGCAAGGTCGGTGGTGATATGGGAAGAAAGAAGAATAGAGCACTGTTCGTCCTGAATAAATTCCAAGAACAGATCGAGCATCTGGGTGCGAACAATGGGGTCCAGACCGCCGGTAGGTTCATCCAGCAAAAGCAGGGTGGGATGATGCGCCAATGCTGCTGCAATACTCAGCTTCATTTTCATCCCGCGGGAAAATTCTTTGATGGTTCGGCTATTTGGAAGCTCCAAACGTTCAAGAAGACGGTCAAAAAGCGGGGCATCCCAGCTTTGATACATACCACCTAAAATTTTTCCCATCTGGGCTGCGGTTCGGTTTTCGTGAAAAGAACATTCGTCAAACACTACACCGATTTTTTCCCGGTGCCCAGGGGTGAGGTCTTGTACCGGGCAGCCCAAAACGGTAATGGTTCCTCCGTCAAGTTGGGTCAGACCCAATATGGCGCGTATGGTGGTGGTTTTGCCCGCGCCATTGGCGCCAATCAACCCAAGAATAGCCCCTTTTGGCAGCTCTAGGCTGATGTTTTTTAGGGCAAAAGAATCATACTTCTTACTTACATTACAAAGCTGCAAATTTAGCTCATTCATCACAGTTTACTCCTCACTTTGTTTGGTATCATAAGCCCTGTCAACAGGCCATAAGCGGTTTAGCTCCATTTCTAGTTCTTCACGGGGGATGTTACCTGTTTGGGCAGTCTCTATAGCTGCACTCAGGTGCTCCCGCAAGCGCTCCATGTGTTCGTTGCGCAGTACCTGGGTATTGGCTCCAGCCACAAAGCAGCCTTTTCCAGCCACCGTTTCAATAAAACCTGCCTGCTCCAATTCCTCGTAGGCCCGCTTGGTGGTAATAACGCTGATGCGCAAATCTCTTGCCAGTTGGCGCATAGAGGGCAGCATCTCCCCCTGCTGTAGCCCACCGGAGATGACCTGTGCTTTTATCTGCTGGGCTATTTGCTCATAGATAGGCTTTGGGCTGGCATTGCTAAGGATAATATCCAATTTGTCACCACCAATCTGTATATATCGTATATATACAGTATCACAGTTTTTTCGACCTGTCAACTAAAATGAATTTGATTTTGTCTTAAAATAAATAGGCTTTATACACAAATGAGGATTTTGGACCAGAGTAAAAGCTTTGAAAAATAAAAAGCGAGGATACCTGAGGTATCCTCGCAAAATAGCAAATAATTGTGTAATTTATAGTTTAAAGCGCTTCACGCCCTAACGCCAGCAAATAAACAGAAGCCACCATCTGTTTAGGCACAGCCATTGCCATCAGCTCTGGCTTAAACAGGGATTCCCCCCCCATAACATGCTGTTTCATAGCCTCCATGCAAAGCTGAATCAATACCCCGTCGGCAACACTTTTCAGGCCGTCTGCCAGCTTGGTAATGGGTAGTTTTTTCAGGCGCTCCAATGCTTCCTCAGGAGTATCCTCACGTTGCACACGTTCCAATGCTTTTCGCAGCTGGTTGTTAAAGCTGTCCACCGAATATTCTATGGTGGGGTCCAAGCCCAGCAGTTCTCCCGCCAGCTCGGCAGAAGTCAGCAGCATGTCTTTATAATCCTGATTTTTGCTGCGACGGTTGGTGAGGGTATCGGTAAGGCGCAGTTCCATCAGCTTTTCAATCTGGGCACGCCCCACCTTGGGCAAAACATCAAATATTGCCAGACAAATTTGTGCCACTTCCCCCAAAAAGCGTTCCTCCAGCTCTGCTTTTTGCCCCCTGGTAAAGGCATAGGCCCTGCCATCCAGCTTTCCAAAGGCTTTCAGAGTATCCAGATAACCCAAGCGGATATTGCGCCGGGCTACACTCTTTTCAAAAATAAGCATGTTACCTAGCTCCCAGTAGCTGCGGATGATATGCACCGGCACATCCGCACGTGTCTTGCGTTTGATGCCGATGCCGTCAATGTCAATGGCGTATACCTCGTCCACCTTTGGCAGCGCCCGTAAGGCCAGCTCCACCGGTAAAACATCGTGGTAGCCGCCGTCAATGTACCGCTTGTCTCCAATTTCCTTGGGTTTGAACGCAGGAAAACAGGAGGCCGAGGCCACCATATAATCTGCAATCATACCCTCGGGAATTTGGTGGGCAAAAATCTCAACCGGTTTTAATGATTTCATATCTACTGTTACAATGCCATACTGAATACCGCTTTGGCGCAGCTTGTCCTCGTTGAGTAGACTGCGGATGGCATTTTCCAAAGGAGAAACATCTACTCCGCCTTTCCTGACAATCTCACGCACAAAGGCACGGTATACATCCAGCACGCTGTCAGCTTGTTTTTCATCCAAGCTGGGAATGTCGTTCATAACAAAAGAGTTATCCACATTGCTCCACAATTCCAGCGCAGACTCAAACTCGCCTTGTGCCATCAGCGCGCCGTTGAGTGCTCCCACTGAGGTACCGGTTACTACGTGGTAAGAAATACCCAGCTTTTGAAAAGCCTGCCAAACCCCAATTTGATAAGCACCTTTGGAGCCACCGCCTCCCAGGACGATGGCTCTGCGGGTTGTATCTGCAGGCTGCATATTTCTTTTTTTGAACATTTTTTTAAACATTGATTATCCCCGTTTAAATTGTTGTCATTTATTTATGGCAAAATTCTTTCTAAGTTACCCTCATCTTATCACACTCAATCAAAAAAAGGTAGCTTCCATTGTGAAAAAAAGGCGCTGATACTGTTCTTCTTTTGATTAGACTGTGCTGTGGAATAAGCTTTGGTAATAATCTTTTGAGCGGTGGTGCCCCAGGGGCGGTTGTAGCGGGGAATACGCCAAAGACATTCCTCGTCCCTGGTAAGATAAAATATCTTTCCTTGGGCATCCAAAGAGGCTCTAAACCCCATTTCCTTAAGCACATCATATGAGAGCTTGCTGACCGTGCCAAAGGGATAAGTAAAGGTGGTGGGGATTATTTGAACCATTTCAGCATAGCGGTTTTGCAGCTTGCCAAGGTCCTCTCGCAGTACGGCTTGATATTGACTGTCAGATTCACTGCTGCTCTTTCCGCAGCCTTTACGGCTTTTCCCCACCTTATGCAGGTTATAGCTGTGGCTTTGAAACTCAACAAGGCCGCTGTCTATCATTTCCTGTATCATAGGCCATGTCATATGAGAGTAGCTTTCGCTTACATCATTGGGCAAATTGGTAAACTTATCGGTTTCAGACCCGATAATGGAGATGACAGCTTTCATATTGTATTTTTTCAGCAGGGGAAAGGCATAGAGGTAATTATTGTAATACCCATCATCAAAAGTAATCATGATAGGCTTTTCCGGCAGAGGTCTTCCCTCATGCACATAGGCAATAATATCCTCCATCACAACGGTGTTAAAGCCTTCCTTTTGAATATACTTAAGATCCTGCTCCAGCGCAGCAGGTGTAATGATATAAGCACCTGCACGGCTTTCTCTTTTCATAATACCATGGTACATCAGCACTACCATCTCGATGGGGGGAGCATCCTGCGGTACCATAACAGGCACAGCTTTTTCCTGAGAAAGGTTCCATGCTGCAACTGTAGAAAAAGCAACCACCAGTGTCAATGCAAGTGCCAAACACCTGCGCAAGATTGGATTCATTGCAATCAACCTTTCGCCGCGACTCGTCGGCAAAATTTCATAAAAGCCCAAGCCTCGCTACATAAAAACAAGCTTAATAAGATGAGTATTGCGCAATATGCGCAATACCGGTAAAAATACAAAAGCCCTAATCAACAGGAAGAAAAGGATACTTGCGGTGGTATTCTTTTGTTTCTTCATTTTTTACCACACTGCTGCGGTTTTTTTCCAGTAGGCGAACAATTTGATATACATCAATCCAAATTTCATTGTTGCCCTCTTTTTGGCTTTCATCAAATATAAGCTGCATGCCAAAGTGCAGGTGGGGTACCGTCATACCATTTACATTCTCGGTACTGCTGTAGCCGGTCATCCCAACATAGCCAATGACCTCACCGGCTTCTACAGTGGCACCCTCTTTAATCTCGGCATTAAAGGGATGCCCCTTGCGCAAATGGGCGTAGTAGTAATAGCGTTTACCGTCAAAGCTGCGTATGCCAATGCGCCAGCCGCCATACTGGTTCCAGCCTGCAGCCTCAACAATTCCGCCCTCTACGGCCACCACAGGGGTGCCTACAGAGGTAACAAGGTCATTGCCCAGATGCTTGCGCCGAAAGCCGTAAGAGCGGCTATTGCCAAAATCATCAAAATGAGAGTAGCCATAATTGCGGGCTATGGGGGAAAAAACCTTTAGTCCATACCCGGTTTCGGTAAGCATTTTGGTATCATCCTGGGGGTCGGGCCGCTGGCGGATATATTCCCCCACAAAGTTGCCCACTACCGCTCCGTATGCTTCTTTATAATAGCCGTAATACTTGTTGCCTGCCATAATTTCATCCATGGTTTCGCCGCCTGCCAGGCGTTTTTGCACCGCCGTCAGGTCACTGGACCTATAGCGTGAAAAGTCCCCACCGTATTTGGTACCAAGGTATGCCAGCAGTTCTGCAAAGTTCGCGCCATATCCACCGTCCTTGTGGGCGGCAATATCCATTTCCAAGGCTTTGGCCATAGCAGAATAACTGGGTTTAAATTCTACCCATTTAATATAGTCCCCCTGGGCTTGGGCAGCAAAACCACGTACCCACAACGCCAGGCCGCCGCCCCCCACCGCAAGCAAAGCCAAAAGCAGCAGCACCAGGCCGCGGCGCAGCCGAAAGCAAATAACCAATACGGGGTCCCCCTCTCTTTACGGGTGTAAGCCATAAGAAAGTATATGTAGGTGCGGGTTGTCTCCATAACCAACAATGTGATATACTAAAGCATAGTTAGGTTTGTTAAAACAGCGCCTGAAAAACAGGGCTTATTGATAGATTTGGTATGAAAGATTCTACTGGGTTGGCCCTGAAAGAATGATGGGTGCAGTCAGGGGTTTTTGTGTACCTGGGCTTGCTGACTTTGCGTATATCCTTTGAAAAACAGCATTGTTAAGTGCTGGCGCATTGCGGCGGAAGGGATGATTTATATGAACGAAGTATACGAGTCCGAGTTTCGGTCTTTAAAAAAACAAATTTTAGAGCATGCCTTTGGGCGTCTTAACGATATGCAGCGGGATGCAGTATATACTACCCGCGGTCCGGTGCTGATTCTGGCAGGTGCAGGTAGCGGCAAAACCACGGTACTCATCAACCGCGTGGCAAATTTGCTGCGCTTTGGCTGTGCTTCTGACAGTGATGATATACCCAGCCTTACAGAAACCCAGATGGAACTGCTGCGGGCCTGCGCAAAAGACGGTTCTCATTTGGAGGCTGCCGCCGACCTAATAGCAGTAAGACGCCCCCGGCCCTGGAATGTACTGGCCATTACCTTTACCAACAAGGCGGCAGGAGAGCTGCGCCAGCGCCTTACCGACAGCCTGGGTGCGGTAGGGGAGGAGGTGGCTGCGGCTACCTTTCATTCTATGTGCCTGCGTATTTTGCGCAGTGAAATTACCGCCCTTGGTTACAAAAGCAGTTTTACCATTTATGACACCGACGACAGCGTCCGGGTGATTAAAGAATGTTTGGCCGACCTTCATATTAACGAAAAGAATTTTGCCCCCAAAATGCTGCTAGGGCTTATTTCTAACGCCAAGGATAAGCTATGGAGCGCAAACGACCTTGCCAAGTCCGGTGGTGATAACTATGCTTTTCAGATAGCCGCCAAGGTGTACGATGCGTACCAGCGCAAGCTGAAAGCTGCCAATGCACTGGACTTTGACGACCTCATTGTACTCACCGTACGCTTGTTTCAAAAATACCCAGAGGTGCTGGAAAAATATCAAAACCGCTGGAAGTTTATTATGGTAGATGAGTATCAGGATACCAACCACATCCAGTACTTGCTGGTAGGAATGCTAGCAGCCAAGCATCATAACATCTGCGTGGTGGGCGATGATGACCAGAGTATATATAAATTCCGCGGTGCAACCATTGAGAATATTCTAAGCTTTGAAAATCAGTTTGGAGCTACCAAGGTAATCCGCCTGGAGCAAAACTACCGTTGCACCTCCAAAATATTAGATGCAGCCAATGCGGTCATCAGCCACAACACCCAGCGTAAGGGAAAGACCCTGTGGACAGACAATGGCGAGGGCGAAAACATTCAGTCCTACAACGCCCCGGATGAGCGCAGCGAGGCTGCCTATATTGCCCGGCAGATTCGTACCAACGTAGAGGAAGGTGCCCGCTACGGTGACCACGCCGTGCTATACCGGATGAACGCACAATCCGGTACTCTGGAGCAATCCTTTATCCGTCAGGATATTCCCTACCGCATTGTAGGCGGATTAAAGTTCTTTGACCGCAAAGAAATCAAGGATGTACTAGCCTACTTAAGCGTCATCAACAACCCGTCGGATACCCTGCGCCTTAAGCGCATTATCAACGAGCCTAAGCGGGGCATTGGTGATGCCACGGTGTCTACGGCGGTAGAGATTGCCGAAACACTGGGACAGACTGTTTTTGAAGTGATCTCCGAAGCAGACCAATACGCTCCGTTATCAAAAAAAGCGGCAGCCCTGCGGGGATTTGCCGCTGTGATGCGTGACCTGATAGAGGCCGCAGAGGAAGAAGACCTTGCCACACTACTGGATATGACATTGGAGCACACCGGCTACACCGCTGCCCTTGCCGCCAAAAAGGATTTTGAAAGCCAGGGCAGACTGGAAAACGTGGAAGAGCTGCGAACCACCGTTGCAAAATATGTAGAGGAGACCGAGGACCCTTCTTTGTCCGGCTTTTTGGAGGAAATTGCCTTGTACACCGACCTGGACAAGCTGGAGGAAGGTGACGATGCTGTCATCATGATGACCATGCACTCCGCCAAGGGCTTGGAGTTCCCTTATGTCTTTATCCCCGGTATGGAAGAGGGCATTTTTCCGGGCATGCAGTCCATTACCGACCCCAAGGAAATTGAGGAGGAGCGCAGGCTTGCCTATGTGGGCATTACCCGCGCCAAAAAGAAACTGTATCTTACCAGTGCCGCAGAGCGGATGCTTTTTGGACGCACCACCCGCAACCGCCGTTCCCGTTTTATACAGGAGATACCCAAAGAGCTGGCAGACTTTCAGGACGATACTGCCCGCCAGTGGCAAAATACTCATACACGCCCCCAGCCCGCAGCCGTGGCGCCGCCCCGCCCCATTGCACCCAAAGAGCCTGCCGCACCCTTTACCATCAAAGCCGGTGACCGTGTGGGGCACCGGGTGTTTGGCGAGGGTATGGTAATTTCGGTAACACCCATGGGTGGAGACCATATGGTAGAAATTGCCTTTGACAAGGTGGGCACCAAGCGCATTATGGCCACCTTTGCTAAACTGACTAAGTTGTAAATTTGCGTAGGCTTTAGCTCCCAGAAATGTTCTGTCAATAACAACCGAACGCAGGGGGATGTGCTGCCATGGTAAAAACAATAGACAAAAAGTACATTGACCTTATTCTCTTATTATTGGTTTTAATAATGGTAAAAGCAGTTGGGAGCTATGAAAAAACACCGGCTTATAACAACACCCCATATAACTTTAGTGAGGACTATGCGGGTGCTGTGAAGTATATTGTCACCGCTGCTGAAATGGATATTGCCTCTGTAGACAGCTATCCACAAAAGATTGCAAAGGTATTTTCCCATAAGCCCCGCTATCAGGCTTCGGTATTGGTCAAAAATCAAAGCTATTTTAGCCTGCCGACTGTTCCTTATGAGCGCTATGAATACGATGAGGTGGTCTTGCAGTATTTAGAGCCAACGGAGCTCATTGAAAGCGAAGATTTGTTGGTGACAGAACTGGCAGCAGAGTTTGCCAAGGGGCAGACCAGCATAATGGGCATTGTGTCAAAGGCGCTTAGCTGGAATACTCAAAACATTAGCTACGACAACGAGATTGACGATGATATTTTCTACGGGAACACACCTCCGCAAAGCGCCAAAACCACCATCACCCGCAGGAAAGGATACTGCACAGACTATGCCAATACATTTATTGCAACCATGCGCGCTTTGGGCATTCCCGCCAGGTATGTGGTAGGGGTTGCTCAGCTGCATCAGGAGTTGCACGGAAAACAAACTCAGCTTTCCTATTACGCCTGGGCGGAATTTTACCTAAAGGATTATGGATGGATTCCCGTAGATACACAGCAGGGCAAAGTGGGTGTTCCAAATTATTACATCAAGCTGTTTACGGGTAAGGACCATTTTGAATGCAAAGGGTTGAGCAAACTATGCAATATCAATGCAGAGATGGTTCCGGTTTTGGAATAAAACCGGGATGCATGAGGGACAAGTACCCTGAAACGTATTTTGGCGCACTTATCTTGCGGGGGTTTCAGCCAAGTCAACAGGGCAAGGAACAGTTTTCTTAATTTGCGTCAAATGAACTCAAGGAAATGCGGAGCAGACTTGCAAAGCAACAAATGAAGTGTTTTTATATAATACCCTTTATCAATTCCCGGCTCGCATATACGCATCTTCCAACCGTTTGTTTAGCTCGATATGATGGAGGTTTTTTGCCAACAAAATGAGCATCATACCCGCTAGCTGTATCAAAGCAAAACAGAGATAAACTTTAGGAGGCAAAAGCATGGCCAAAGAAAAACGCTTTATCAAAGTACACGAAGAGGGCACCATGACTGTGACAGAAATCTGGGTAGATACCCAGACCGGTGTCAATTATATGTACCATGTTTCGGGCTATTCCGGCGGACTGACCCCGCTATTGGGGTCTGACGGCAAGCCTGTTATTTCCAACCCAAGTGTTTGGAAGAAAGACTGATAGTATAGATAACAACTAAGAGATTGATAGATTTTTGGATGGTGTAGATTGATGAAAGTAACCTTATTGTCCCATACCCCCAACCCGGAGCAGACCGTGGCAGCAGCAGCCAAGCTGTGCTACAGCGCCGCCGGTGTGGAGGATATACTGGAGGGCCTTACCCCGGAAAAAACAGCTTCTTTTGTGGAGATGCTCAGCGAAATCGGCCACGAAAGTCCCATTGAGCACGCAAGCTTTACCTTTGCCATCGAAGGCGTAAGCCGCGCGCTGCTGGCGCAAATTACCCGCCACCGCATTGCCTCCTACAGCGTGCAAAGCCAACGGTATGTCAAAGAGGACGGCTTTGACTATGTGCTGCCCCCCGAAATTGCCGTAGACGCCGAGGCCAAGGCCATATTTTTGCAGGCAATGCAGAATGCGGAGGAAAGCTACCAAAAACTTGCTGCCATACTGAAAGAAAAGCATAAAGCAGCATTATTTGCTCAGGGCAAAGACGAAAAAACCGCTGCCCGCAATGCCGAAAAAATGGCCATTGAGGATGCTCGCTTTGTGCTTCCCAATGCTTGCGACACCAAAATGATAGTTACCATGAACGCCAGAAGTCTGCAAAACTTTTTCCGCCACCGCTGCTGCCAGCGTGCCCAGTGGGAAATCAGGGAGCTTGCGGAACAGATGCTGTTTCTTTGCCGTGATGTTGCGCCCAATCTTTTTGCCAAAAGCGGCCCGCCCTGTGCTGCAGGAGCTTGCCCCGAGGGCAAAATGTCCTGTGGCAAAATGGCAGAGATGCGGGCAAAATATAATCCTCATGTAAAATAACTGCTATGTTGGGATACACTGATATCAGGGAAGGAATGAAGCTTTTTTATTATGGGTAAGCTACTTGTCATTGAGGGATTGGACGGAAGCGGCAAAGCCACGCAGACCAGATTGTTGTGCAGCAAGCTGGAGCAGCTGGGTGTCAGATACCGTCACATTACCTTTCCGGATTATAACGACCCATCCTCCACACTGGTTAAAATGTACCTGGGCGGAGAACTGGGTGGCGTGGGAGATGTCAACGCATGGGCAGCCTCACTGTTTTATGCGGTAGACCGCTATGCCAGCTTTGTCCGTCACTGGCAACAGGATTATGAGGAAGATACCGTCATTGTAGCCGACCGCTATGCCACCTCCAACATCCCTCATCAAATGTCCAAGCTGCCAAAGGAGCGCTGGGAAGAATATTTAAGCTGGCAAAAGGATTTGGAATATAATCGTGCGGGCATTCCAAAACCAGATTTGGTGTTATATCTGGACATGCCTCCGGAGGTTTCCAAAAAGCTTATCTCCGGGCGCTACCAGGGCAACGAAGCAAAGCGGGATATTCATGAAGCGGATTTTGCTTACCTTCTTAACTGCCGGCAGGCTGCGCTGTTTGGTGCTGCCCACGAAGGGTGGCAGGTGGTACCTTGTGCCCAAGACCATCAGCCGCTGCCGCCACAGACAATTGCCAATACCATTTGGCAGTATGTAACCCGGTCACTGAACCTATCGGCTGATTTGGTATAAAATAATACAGTAAATCTTTATCAAGTACCGGCTAAGACAGATGCGCTAAAACGTAGATGTATGTTGTTGGCAGACACTATCCGGACATAGGACGCAGCTTTGTTTCACAACCATCTGCGTCACAAGAAACATCATGTGGGGAAATACCCCAAAGAAAGGCGAACCTTTTTATGTTGGAATTTAGACCCATTACCATTGAGGACAAGGATTTAGTAGAGCGGTATCTGGCTCTGCGCAACCGCATTGAATGCAACCGTAATTTTGCCACCCTGTTTATGTGGGCAAAAATTTATGACCAGCAGCTTTGCGAGCAGGACGGCTGGCTGTTTATCAAAAGCTCCGATGCCTTTTATCATCCCATGGGGGAGGGCGATTTGCGTGTTGCCATAGACGCCATGGTTGAATATTGCCGCCAGCAAGACAAAAAGCTTATCATTTGGGGCAATAACCCCAACGAGCGCAAAGAGCTGGAGGAACTTTATCCCAAAGAATTTGAGTTTGTAGAAATGCGTGACTTTTATGACTATGCGTATGATGCACAAAAGATGGCATCACTGGCTGGTAAAAAGCTCCACGGCAAGCGCAACCACATCAACCGTTTTGTACAGGATAATCCCGGCTGGAGCTTTGAGCCTCTGACCGAGGAAAACCTTGACGAAGCTTTGGAAATGAACCGTAAGTGGTGTGAATTTAACGACTGTAAAAAAAGTGAAGGCTTGCGGGACGAAAGCTGTGCCGTACGTCGGTGCTTTAAGTATTTTAAGGAGTTGGGGCTTGTTGGCGGCCTGCTGCGTACCCCGGAGCATGGTGTTGTGGCCTACTCCATGGCATCACTTCTGGGTACCCACGCTGTGGATGTTCACATTGAAAAGGCTTTTTCCAATATTCAAGGTGCATACCCTATGATCAACCGTGAGATGGTTCGGTACCTGCTTACCCTTTACCCCCATATCACTCTTATCAATCGTGAAGATGATACCGGTGATGAGGGCTTGCGTAAGGCAAAATTATCTTATTATCCGGAGCTTTTGGTAGAAAAATCTACTGCAACTTGGATAGGAGACTAAAAAGATGGCAGAACAAATATCTTTGCAGAGTGGAGTGCGCCTTGCCCGCAAAGAGGATTTTAATGCGCTGATAGAGCTGCAAATACTCTGCTTTGGTGACAGTACCGAAAGTGCTGCCACCTTTTTGCAGTTGCGTTACCAGCCCGATACCTGCTATATTTGGGAAGAAGAGGGCAGTGTGCTGGCCATGGCTTATGCGTTGCCTCTTACCATACAATTAGCTCACTCACAAATTTCTGCCGCCTACTTTTATGCAGTGGCAACCCACCCCAAGGCACAGGGAAGAGGAATCAGTACCCGCCTGCTGGAGGAAGCCTGGCACCAGCTTATGCAAAAAGGGGTACAAGCTGCTTTGCTGGTACCTGCAACACAGGAGCTGTTCGGCTTTTATCAAAAGCGGGGGTATCAGCCTGTATTTTCTATTTTGGAGGGCAGCGGAGATACCTTGCCTTGTGTCCGTCTACCGCTGCCTGATTTGCGGCCTATTGAGGCAGAAAAATATTTGCAGCTGCGACGCAGTTGTTTAAAGGGCAGTATTTACGCAGACTGGGAGCTTTGCCATATCCACTACCAGCAGGAACTGGCAGTCAGCAGCGGCGGCGGACTGTTTGCCGTGGAGCAGCATGGTCAAGCCGTGGGCTGCGCCGCAGTGGAATTAACTGAGGACACAGCCTATGTTAAGGAGCTGTTGGCGCCCCAGCCTGTTTTGGGGCTTGCTGTGGCGGCACTGCGCCAGCGTTTTATGCCTCGCTCGCTGCATCTACGCCTTTGGGCAAAAGAGGACATGCGCCCGGCCTTGGGGGAGAATATATTAAAACCCAGGCCATTTGCCATGGCAAGGGCGCAAAATTCTGAGCTGCTTTTGACTATGGCAGATGGGTATTTTAATCTGCCTCTAGATTAAGAGGTAAATTTGGTTTTTAGAAGCAAAAAAATCTAAAACTTTGTTAAAATCAGCTGCTAAATTTTTGGTTTTTGTGATGAGGCCCTAATTGAAAAAGCAGGATAAACCAAAAACGGAAGTATCATCACACTTTTCCACATCTAAAACAGTGTTTGGTGGAAAATTTAGAAAGCTCCGGGCATCACTTTAAATTTTGTCATAAAAGGAAGGCTGGATATGGTAGCAGTATTTTTGGCAACAGGATTTGAAGAAATAGAGGCGCTGGCTCCTGTGGATATTTTGCGCCGAGCCGGTGTTGAGGTCTACATTGTGGGCGTGGGAGAAAAAACAATTACAGGTGCACATGGAATTACCGTTCTGTGTGATCTTACCGACCATGAAGTTCTTTTTGACAAGGTAGAAATGATGGTTTTGCCCGGCGGAATGCCCGGTGCAGCAAATTTGGAGGCTTGTTCCACGGTACAAAAGCTGTTGGAACACTGCAGCAAGCATCAAAAGTGGATTGCAGCAATTTGTGCGGCTCCCTTTGTGCTGGGGCATAAGGGTTTGCTAAAAGGCAAGCGTGCCACCTGTTACCCCGGTTTTGAAAAAGAGCTGAACGGTGCTGTTTGTACCGGTTCATCGGTGGAATGTGACGGAAACATAATTACCGGCAAGGGCCCGGGGGCAGCACTGGAGTTTGCTTTTGCCTTGGCGGGGGCGCTAAAGGGTGATTCTGTAGCACAAAAGCTGCGGGGAGATATGCAGTGCCGCTGAGCATCAGCTCTGCTGCTTCCAAGGCAGAGCTGAGAAAACAATGTAAGGCATTTCGGCAAGGACTTTCCTACATGGAAAAATATTTGTGTGAAAATGCAATCGTCAAGTCGGTTTTGGCACTGCCGGACTATCAGCAAGCACAGCTTGTCCTGTTGTATCTTTCTACTGAAGAAGAAATTGACACCCGGGTATTGGTGGCTCATGCCCTACTCAGTGGAAAAAAAGTCGCGGTGCCCCGGTGCCGTCCGGGCAGCAGAATAATAGATTTTTGTTTCTTTGATGATTACCGCCAGCTGGTATCCGGCTTTTATGGCATTGCCGAACCCCCGCCTGATGCGGCAATATTGTCCCAAGCAGATTTAGTGGGTTCATTTTGCATTGTTCCTGCTCTTGCGGCAGCAGTCAATGGGCAGAGGCTGGGGTATGGCGGCGGATACTACGACCGTTTTCTAGCAGATTTTTGTGGCACCACTGCGGTGCTTACCTATGATGAATGTGTATTTCCGCAATTGCCCACTGAGGCTACCGATATCGCTGTGAAATACATAATAACCCCCAGCGGGATGAAAAAAGCCATAAAAGCCTAACTTTAAGAATAAAAAAACCCGGCAGCAGTTTGCCGGGTAGTTGCACATATTTGAACCTGTTGTGGGAGCATAATACTCTTCTTTTGTTGCGGGAACCAAGAAGAATACCCGATGTAGCGGTAATGAAGTTTTGCCGGGTTGTAGGTAACCTAAGGTATTAACAAAGGCTGACGATTTTATGCCGACAGCCTTACGCCCGGCAGTTAACCGCCGGGCGCATGGAGCTTTGTGTGAAGAGAGTTAACGGCAGCAGCCGCCTCCGCAACCACCGCAGCCACCACCGCAGCCGCCACCGCAGCCGCCACCACAACCGCCACAGCCGCCGCCAAAGAGGCCGTTGCCATAGCAGTTATTGCAGTAGCAGTACAAAAGGATTAAAAGAATAATCCACCACCAGTTGTTGCCTTCGCAAGAGCAGTTATTGTTGCAGCACATAGTATTCACCTCATTATTTATTTTAGACCCACCATGTAAGTCAAAACGGCTTAGCCGTCTCGGTTTATCTTATGCATGTGGTTCCAAAGGGGTTACTATTAAAAAAGGAGTATATAAGTTGGAAAAACGAGTAAACAAGATGCCCGAGGTACTGGCCCCGGCAGGAGATATGGAAAAACTCAAGGCTGCTTTGCTTTACGGGGCAGATGCTGTATATGTGGGCGGTAAATTGCACACCATGCGTGCAGGTGCCGGTAATTTTACCGTAGAGGAACTAAAAGAAGCTGTCACCCTTGCTCATGCTGTTGGGACAAAGGTGTATTTTACGGTGAATACCCTGCCGTTAAACAATGAAATTGCCGGTCTGGAACAATATCTAAAGGAAATTGTATCTACAGGAATTGATGCTTTTATTGTAGCCGATATTGGTATGATGATGGCAGCCAAACGGGCAGCCCCCGGGGTAGAGCTGCATATTTCTACCCAGGCTGGCATTACCAATTATCTAACGGCCAATGAGCTGTACAATTTGGGGGCAAAACGGGTGATTCTGGCTCGTGAGCTAGATTTGGAGAGCATCCGGGGCATACGGCAGAACACACCGCCTGACCTGGATATTGAATATTTTGTTCATGGAGCCATGTGTATGTCCTTTTCGGGGCGCTGCCTGCTCTCCAACTATATGCTTGGCAGAGATGCCAACCGCGGCGAGTGTGCCCAGCCCTGCCGCTGGGGCTACCATTTGGTAGAAGAAAAACGCCCCGGAGTGTATTATCCCATCTATGAGGACGAAAAGGGCAGCTATATTTTAAATGCTAAAGATATGTGCCTTATTGAGCATATTGACAAG
This sequence comes from Bacillota bacterium, assembly GCA_023431215.1. Lineage (GTDB taxonomy): Bacteria > Bacillota > Clostridia > Oscillospirales > Ruminococcaceae > Angelakisella. The sequence goes on along the minus strand of JAEYXR010000098.1, from coordinate 5,923 downwards.
CTGCATGAGGCAGGGGTTACCTCTCTTAAAATTGAAGGCCGCGCCAAGTCTGCCTACTATGCGGCGGTTATTACCAATGCCTACCGCTGTGCCGTAGACCTTTATGCAAAAGAGCCCCAACAGTTTAAGCTACCGGACTGGCTGTTGGAGGAGACCCGCAAGGTAAGCCACCGGGACTATGTCCCCGGATTTTTGTTTGGACGCCCCGACGATGCCCAGTGTTATCAAAGTGGGGGGTACATTCGTGAGTGGGATGTGGTGGCCGTGGTACAAAAGTGGGAAGACGGAGTTGCCCATTGCCTGCAGCGTAATAAATTCTATAACGGTGATACTCTGGAAGCGCTGATTCCCAAAAGCGGCCCTGTGGAGCTGATGGTGCAGGAACTGAAGGATGCTCAAGGCAATGAGCTGGAACATGTATGCCACGCAGCAATGGAGTTTACCTTTGACTGCCCTGTGTTCTTGCCTGAGGGTACCCTGCTCCGCAAACAAAAGCTGGATTAATTGTCTATAACCGTTTTTTTAAGCAATTAAGTACCGACCAAGGGAGGGATGCCGGGTGGCCAGAATGCTGTTTTGTCAGCTGGGGCCGGTGGCATATCAAATATCGGCATGCAAATGCCGTATGGTGCGGCAGGTGCAAGACTTATTTGGCAGCGACAAGTTTGCCAAGGTGCGCAGCACCCAGCCGCTGCCCTTTTTGGTGTGCAAACACGCCTCGCTCATTCGCCGTACTTTGGGCAATGTGGAGTTGGAACTACAGGAAAATAAGGCGATAAATTTGGGTCTTGCGGCACCCAAGGTCAACGGCATCCTTATCCGCCCAGGAGAAAGCTTTTCTTTTTGGCATTTGGTAGGCAGCTGCACCCGAAAAAAAGGGTACAGGGATGGCCTTACCATAGCCGGAGGAAAGCCGCAAAAGGGCATGGGCGGCGGTATGTGTCAGTTTACCAATCTCATTCATTGGATGGTGCTGCATTCAGAGCTGACCATTACCGAGCATCACCACCACGATCAGTACGACCTGTTCCCCGACTGCGGCAGGCAAATTCCCTTTGGTACAGGTACCTCCATTCTTTACAACTACATGGACTACCGTGTACGCAACGATACAGACGCTGTATGGCAGCTATTGGTACATACTGATAATACCCACCTTTATGGGCAGCTTAGATGTGACAAAGAACCCCGGGTGAAGTATCACGTGCATATTGAGAACGAATACTTCAGCAAGGAAGGCGAAGATCTTTTCCGCAATGGCACAGTGGTTCGGGAATGCATAGACAAAGCTACAGGCAACCTGCTTTCCAGTGCTGTCATTAAAAGAAACCACGCCAAGGTACTGTACGATACCTCCCATTTGGAATTGAAAGAAGACACAGCAGAATTTGTGTAACAAGAAAAGCCCCACAGCAAAGAAACATCTTTGCTGTGGGGCTTTTGTGTTAAAAAGGCTTTAGGCTGATAATGCCGCTGCAAAAGGAAGTGGACTCAAAGCAGAGATTTGGTAGTTGTATTTTCATCTTATCGGCTACCATATAATACTCGTCACTGTCCCAGCTTTCGCCGCACTGTTCACGGCAGCGGTCGTGTTCAGCATGGGAGGCAAAAGCAACATCGCCTATGAGTATTTGTCCTTTTGGGGTAAGATGGGCGACAAGTAACTCTAAAAATTCTAACTTTTGGGTGTCATCCAAATGATGAATGGCATAGGTGCTGATGATAAAATCAAATTTTTTGCCCTTTAAAGCAGTAGGCAGACCAAGGGTAAAATCATGGCAGTACAGGGTGGCCCGGGGCATTTTCTGCTGTGCTGTATTCACCATGTTTTGAGAAAAATCGATGCCTGTAACAATGCATCCCGACTCATACAGGCACTGGGTAAGCACAGCAGTCCCAAAGCCGATATCCAGCACCGTGCAGCCGGGCTTGGCTACAACCGTGCGATAGATTTTGCTCAATACGGCATTGTAGCCTGCAAAAGGGTAGCTGTTGGATTCCTCACTTTGGCTGACGCTTTGGTCATATTCCTTGCACCAGCTGTCAAAGCCCTTGCTGTCCAGCATAAGCTTCCTCCTTGTCATCACAGCTCTTTTATCAAACAAAGCTGCATTTTTTTGTTGTGGTAGCCGCAGCGGCGGTAAAATTCATGGGATGCTGCTCGTTGGGACCCAGAGGAAAGTCTGACGGCCGCTGTACCGTCTTCGGCCGCCCATTTCTCCACCGCTTGCAGTAGCATTTTGCCTATGCCAAGTTTGCGAAATTCAACGGACACAGCAAGGCCCAGAATGTTTTTCATAGGCGGTGCATACAGCAGAAGATAGTCGGCAGCGTGAATAAACCCCGCCGGGTTACCATCTGCTTCTGCCACATATACCGCCTGCGCGGGGTCGTTTATTACTTTCAGCAGATGACTACGCAGCTGCTCCTCTGTACAGCAGTACCCCATAGCTTCGTTGCACAATTTGCACAAGGCCGGGGCATCTTCCGGTTTTGCCTGACGAATGGAGAGGTTCATGCTTTTTCTCCTTCTGCAGCAGTTTTCTTACGCGTTAACAGAAGCTCCCTTGCTTCGGCTGCCAAAAACAGTGAGCCAAACACCACCACACCGTCGCAGGGGTCTTGGAGGGCAAGACGCAGGGCATGCTCTATGGAATCAGCCACATCACAAGGGCAGAATCGCCCTAGCAGCTTTGCCATATCCTGGGCGGGCAGGGCGCGGGGATTGGAAGGCGCTACGGCAATGGATCGCCCCATATAGGGGGCAATCTGCTCCAAGGCAGCGGTACAGTCCTTGTCGGCAAGCATCCCCACCACGGCGGTAATGCGCCTAAGGCCCAGTGTCACCAGGCTTTGCTGCAGTGCCGCCAGCCCGGCAGGATTGTGCCCACCGTCCACAATGACCACAGGGTCTTGCCGCAACAGCTCCATGCGCGCGGGCAGCCGCGCTTTTGCAACCCCTTGAGTAGCTTGAATCTCTGTAATAGGAAAGCCCTGCTGCCCTAGCAAAAAGGCGGTCTCAACCGCGGTAAGTACATTGAGTATCTGATGGTCGCCCAACAGCGGGACAAAAAAATTTAACCCCTTATAGGTAAGAGTTGTTCCTTTAAGGCTTTGACAGCAGATCAGACTTTGTTCCAATTCAGGAACAAAAAGATGGCTGTTCTTTGTCTCACATTGATTTTGAATCACACCCAGAACAGTGGCATCCTGACCGGGTGCACAAATAACAGCACACCCGTCATGAATCAGCCCACACTTTTGCAGGGTAATTTGCTCCACAGTTCCCCCAAGCTGGGCGGTGTGGTCGTAGCCGATGGAGGTAAGAACTACCGCCAGAGGCTTGGGGATGCAGTTGGTGGCATCCAGCAGGCCCCCGATACCTGCTTCCAGCAGCACAAGCTGGCATTTTTTGCGGGCAAACCACAACAGTGCCAAAGCGGTTACAAATTCAAACTGGGTGGGGGCTTCCCCCTGCTGTGTCATCCGCTCCACCACAGGACGTATTTCATCCACCAAAGCAGCCAGCTCACCCTTAGGTATCATTTTGCCATCAAGCTGGATACGTTCTCGGAACTGGGTGATAAAGGGGGAAGTAAAGCTGCCGGTACGGTAGCCTGCATGGGCAAAAAGTGCCGAAAGATAGGCTGTTACCGAGCCCTTGCCGTTGGTGCCTGTGATATGTACACAGCGCAGCTGCTTTTGGGGGTCGCTCAGCAAAAAAAGCAGGATGCGCATGCGGTCATGGGTGGCTGTACCGTAGCCCCTGCCAAGGGAATGAATAAAAGACAATGCATCACCGTATTTCATGTTTTCCCCCTTTTCAAAAAAGTAAAAAAAATTTTATTAAGTCGCCATATGAATGCGCTGGCCGGATGCCGATTCGCAATGATTAAAAATAGTACAAGCTTTATTATAAACCAAGTCCCGCCCTCCCCACAAGGAAAGAACGGGACTTTTGTGTTTAGCCCAAAGCGGCAATGCTCTCGCGAATTTTTGCAAGACGCTCGTTGTGCTGAGCGACGCGGGCGCGCTCGGCCTCCACCACTGCGGCAGGAGCCTTGGCAATAAAGCCCTCGTTACCAAGCTTCTTTTCAATAAAAGCAATGTCGGCAAGGCACTTTTCTTCTTCCTTGCGCAGTCTTGCCATCTCTTTTTCCATATCGATGAGCTCTGCCATGGGGATAAAGGCACGGGCTGCAGAGGTGATGACCTGAACAGCACCCTCAATGGCGTACTTCTCTGCAACCTCTACACGGTCGGCAGAAGCCAGACGCACAAGGAAGGGAGCACCGTCCTCGAAGGTCTGTACATCATCGGTTTCCACATAGACAGCAGCCTTTTTGCTGGGGGGAATGTTCATTTCGGCACGCTGGTTACGGATAGCCTTGATGAGGTCCATCACCTTTTGGAACTTGGCTTCCTCCTCGGCAAAGGACAGAGCCTCGTCATAGGTGGGCCAGGGGGCAATCATAATGCTTTCGCCCTCGCCGGCATGGGGCAGGGTCTGCCAGATTTCTTCGGTGATAAAGGGCATAAAAGGATGCAGCAGTTTAAGGGTGTTGCTCATGACATACACCAGCACCTGCTGAGCGCCCTTGGCCTTTTCGCCGCCGGCCTGCAGCCGTGCCTTGGTCAGCTCAATATACCAGTCACATAGAATATCCCAGATAAAGTCGTACAGCTTTTGTACGGCAATGCCCAGCTCAAACTTCTCCAGATTATCGGTGACCTCGGCAACCAGGCTGTTGTACAGGCTGACAACCCACTTATCCTCGGTCTCCAGATTTTCGGGCAGTCTTACTTCGGTGATGCTCTCATCCAGATTCATGAGGATAAAGCGGCTGGCGTTCCAAATTTTGTTGGCAAAGTTACGGCTTGCCTTTACCTTATCATCACTGAAGCGCATATCGTTGCCGGGGCTGTTGCCGGTGGCAAGGGTAAAGCGCAGGGTATCGGCGCCGTACTGGTCAATAATCTCCAATGGGTCAATGCCGTTGCCCAAAGATTTACTCATCTTGCGTCCCTGTGCGTCACGCACCAGACCGTGGATGAGAACAGTATCAAAGGGGGTTTCACCCATCTGCTCACAGCCGGAGAAAATCATGCGGGCAACCCAGAAGAAGATGATATCATAACCGGTTACCAGTGTATTGGTGGGATAGAAGTAGTTCAATTCCTCGGTGTTGTCGGGCCAGCCCAGGGTAGAGAAAGGCCACAGAGCAGAGGAGAACCAGGTATCCAGTGTGTCGGGGTCCTGCTCCATGCGGTGGCTGCCGCACTTGGGGCAGCTGGTAACATCCTCGCGGCTGACTACCAGCTCACCGCAGTCCTGACAGTAGTAGGCGGGAATGCGGTGACCCCACCACAGCTGGCGAGAGATACACCAGTCCTTGATGTTTTCCATCCAGTGGAAGAAGGTTTTGTCAAAGCGCTCGGGGACAAACTTGGTATCGCCGCCCCGGACAGCATTGATAGCAGGGCCTGCAAGAGGTTCCATCTTTACAAACCACTGCTTGCTGATCAGGGGCTCAACGGTGGTGGAGCAGCGGTAGCACTGGCCCACATTGTGAGAATAATCTTCAATTTTAACCAGATAGCCCTGTGCCTCCAGATCTGCCACGATGCGCTTGCGGGCTTCGTAGCGGTCCAGTCCCTGGTAGCTGCCGCCGTTTTCGTTGATAATGGCGCTTTCATCCATAATATTGATGACAGGCAGGTTGTGGCGTAGGCCCACCTCAAAGTCATTGGGGTCATGGGCAGGGGTAATTTTGACGCAGCCGGTGCCAAAGTCTTTTTCCACATAGCTGTCGGCAACAATGGGGATTTCCTTGTTCACCAAGGGCAGCAGCACCATTTTGCCCACAAGGTCGGTATAACGCTCATCCTCGGGGTTGACGGCAATGGCGGTATCACCCAGCAT
>JAEYXR010000090.1 GCA_023431215.1 Bacillota bacterium | reverse complement strand
GTATGGAGGTGCACCATGATAACTGGCCCTGCCTATGCACAGGTATACAATACCATTAAGCGCGAAATCATGGAAGGCGAATACCCAATAGGCTCCCTGCTTCCACCGGAGCCTGTAATGGAAAAGCGTTTTGGAGTAAGCCGCACAACGATTCGCAGAGCGATGGATCTGCTGTCTCGTGATGGTTTTATTAAGGCACAGCAAGGTTTTGGAACCCAGGTTTTAGATTATAAGACACGTCAGAACCTAAACGTTATTACGTCGGTATCAGAAACCCTCAGGCGCAAGGGGCATATTGTAGAACCTCGCAGTATGTATATTGACATTGTTAATCCGGGCGCACAAATTTTGCAGGAGCTTAATTTGCAAGAAAGCGATAAAGTAGCCAGAGTTCAGCGGATACAAATTGCAGACGGAAAACCTTTGGCTATTATTAAGAACTATATATCGGCGGTGAGAGTGCCGGGTATTGAGCAGCATGTGGATGAAATCCGCTCATTGTATCAGTATTTAGAGGATCGCTACAACATTGTAATTGAGTCTGCCCACGATAGCATTTCGGCGCGTAGTGCCGACTTTGCTGAGGCACAGATGCTGGAAGTGCCTGTGGGCTCTGCCCTGCTGTGTATGAAGCGAGTTTGTTATTCCGGTAGCCAGCCCATCTGTGCAGATAGGCTCAGCATTTTGGGAGACCGGTATGAACTGGAAGTAAATATGGTTGGGCGATCTAAATAACCTTATGTGAATATTGGTTATGTAGTATGGCCTTGAAAAGAAAGACCACTAATAGAAGGTAACTTCTGTTAGTGGTCTTTAAACATATTTAAAATAATGTTTAATGGTGTTGTTATATGTTATATATGCACAATTAGCACTATACATACATGATTATAATGTAGAAAACATCCAGAACATCTTGCGGAATAAACATAATTACGTTATAATGTAGTTACAATACCGGAAGGAAGGTTTACTTTATGGATTTGCTGCAATTGCCACGATACATTGATATAAGCGGTGTACGAACCGACGTTTCATTGAATGAATTAGATACGATTGTGGAAACGGCAAAAAGGTTTCAATTTATCTGTGCTTTCGCGATGCCGTGCTTTACCCGTCGGTTGGTGGAAAAGTTGGCGGACGAACCAAATATTAAGGTAGGTGGTGTGGTGGGATTTCCCTCCGGTGCAGACACAACGTTTATCAAAGTTGCTGATGCCAAGGATATGATGTCGGCAGGTGTAGATGAGTTGGATATGGTGATTAATGTGGGCGCCCTGAAAAGCGGTCATTATGATTTGGTAAGAGATGATATTAAAGCGGTAGTAGATGCAGCCAATGGGTTACCTGTCAAAAGCATCCTAGAAATTGCCTATCTTACTGATGACGAGATAAAGCGCGGCAGCCTGTTGGCAGTAGAAGCCGGCGTTACCTTTGTAAAAACCGGAACAGGCTGGGCTGCCAAGCCTACTACCGTTGAAACCATTAAGTTGATAAAATCTACCATCGGAGATGATGCCTTGATTAAAGCGGCAGGAGGTGTCCGTGCACTGGATACGGTACTGGAGATGATGGATGCAGGCTGCAGCCGGTTTGGGATAGGCCTTAAGAGTGTGATGAACATTATTGAAGAAGCCTATGCTCGTTCGGGAGCACCTATGCCGGAGTTTGATAAGACAGTAGCATTAAATGACAATTACTGAAAGGGGACCGGAGGATGAAGTATATCATTGCCTATGACCTGGGAACGGGTGGTACAAAAACCAGTTTGTTTGATGAAAACGGCACCTCCCATGGCTCGTCCTTTTATTCCTGTGACACCTTTTTTCCACACAGCGGCTGGCATGAGCAACGTCCCGAGGACTGGTGGAACAGCGTTGTGGTATCTACCAGAGAGATGCTGAAAAAAACCGGTGTAAATAAAGAGGAGATAGTTTCTCTGGCGGTTTCGGGTCACAGCCTGGGGGTTACACCCATTGCAAAAGACGGCAGATTGCTGGCGGAGTTTGTCCCCATTTGGTCCGATGCCCGCGCCGATACGCAGGCAAATGAATTCTTTGGAAAAGTGGACTACGACAGGTGGTATCTGGATACAGGTGCAGGCTTTCCTGCTCCACTATACAGCATCTTTAAAATTATGTGGTATAGGGATATGAAACCCGACCTGTATGAGGCTACAAATAAATTTATTGGAACCAAGGATTACATAAATTACAAGATGACAGGTGTGCTTTGCACTGATCAAAGCTATGCTTCCGGCAGCGGGGCCTATTCTCTAACTGGCAGAAATTATGTGGAGGAATACATCACAGCAGCAGAAATTAGCAGAGAAAAATTACCGGATATTGTGGTCTCTACCCATGTGGTGGGCACTATCTTACCAGAGATAGCGCAGCTACTGGGGCTATCGGCTGACACTATGGTTTGTGCAGGTGGCGTAGACAATGCTTGTATGGCACTGGGGGCAGCCTGCATCCAAGAGGGCGATGCCTACACCAGTCTGGGAACCTCCAGCTGGATTGCAGTCAGCAGCCACAGTCCGGTGGTTAGTGTACAAAAGCGCCCCTATGTGTTTGCACACTGTATTCCAGATCAATTCGTTTCGGCTACCGCTATTTTTTCAGCAGGCAATAGTTTTCGATGGGTGCGCAATAACCTTTGCCAGGACTTGATTGCGGAAGAAGAAGCTGGGGGAATGGATAGCTACCAAGCCATGGACATGATGGCTGCCAAGGAAAGCCCCATTGGCGCCAATAAGCTGATTTTTAATCCCAGCCTGGCCGGGGGCAGTGGACTGGATAAGAGTGCCAATGTCAGAGGTTGCTTTACCGGTTTGGATTTGATGCATACCAAGGCTGACATCATTAGGGCAACACTGGAGGGTGTTTGCATGAATCTACGGCTGGCAATGGATGTATTAGCCCAGTATGTTACACTGTCCGAGACCATGCTGATTGTAGGTGGCGGCGGGAAAAGTGTGTTTTGGCGCAGTCTTTTTGCAAATATTTATGAAAAAAATATTTTAGAAACTAATGTTGGGCAAGATGCAGGCAGCTTAGGTGCCGCAGCAGTAGCGGCAGTGGGTGCCGGTTTGTGGCCGGATTTTGAAAGGTTAAAGTCAATACATCATGAAAAGGCTCTGGTGCGGCCGAACCCTGACGCAGTAGTCAAATACCAGAAAATATTGCCGGTGTTTGCGCGCATTGCAGAGATTCAGTCTGAAATAGGCGATATGCTTGCAGATTTATAGCTTGATTTTATGTCACGCGCAAGGTGACTAAAATAAAAATTAGGAGGATTATGTATGAAAAAGGTTCTAGCGCTTATGCTCTGTCTGATTATGGCCGTTAACATGGTAGCCTGCGGTGGTAACACATCCGCCCCTCCAGCATCCGCTACCGATGTGGCCAGCGGTGAAGCTTCATCTGAACCTGCCAGCAATAACAGTAACAGCAAAGATGGTTACTACTTTGCAGTATCTCTTGGGTGGATGGAGAATGCCTCTGGTCAGCGTCAAAAATTTGCGTTTGAAAAAGCTTTTGCAGCCAATGGCGTTACCAAGTACGACATCGTAGATGCCAACTATGACGCCAAGAAGCAGTCTGAGCAAATTGAAGCCTTTATTGCCAAAAAGCCTGATGCTTTATTTATCACTCCTTCTGACCCTGTTGGTATCGCCGAAGCTGTTTCCAAGGCAGCCAATGCCGGTATCAAAGTGTTCTGCTCCGACGGCTATGTTCCTGGTGCCGAAGTTGCATCCAGCGTATTGTTTGATAACTATGCAGGTGGTAAAGCCACCATGGAATACCTGGCAGACCGCCTCATTCAGCAGTACCCTGAGGGCGACATAGTTATTGGCATGATAACTCTACCCTCCAACGAAGGTTGGGATGCACGTGAACATGGTGCAAAGTTTATTCTGTCTCAGGAAAAGTACAGCCGCATTAAGGTTAAGTATGAGTGGCCTTGGGATTCCACCGGCGCGGTAACTCCTACCGATACCATCTCCTCCTGGATGGCAGCCGATACCAATAAAGAGATTAAGGCAATTTGGTGCGCATGGGACGGTGCAGCATTTGAGGGTCTGGCAGTTACAGCTGCTACCCGCCCCGAAATCGTTTATACCGGATCTGACGGTGGTGAAGAATGCTTCAAGAAGATGCAGCAGTACCCAGACCAGTTTGTTATGACCCTTGCAGAGAGCGTTTACATCATGCCCACCCAGTTGGTTGGCTATGCTATGGATAACCTCAGCGGAAAGCGCATCCCCAGAATTGTTATGAGCCCCGGCTATGGCATTACCAGCGATATGATTCTGGACGTATATGATATTCAGGACAAGACTGCCTCCATAGGCGGCGCAACAAAGACTGCCTGGGAGCTGGTTCTGGACTATGACCTGCCCGGATACACCGACGCTTTGAACAAAATTTTACTTGCAAACGGCAAGGATACCCTGTGGATTCCCAGCATCTAAAACCTAGAACAATCTAATTGCATTGCACAGGGGCAGCAAAGAGACATCATCTATTTCTTTGTTGCCCCGTTCCCCTTGATGTAATAGTGTGCAAGGAGAGTACTTATGGAAAATATTCGCTTGGAACTAAAAGATATCAATAAGCAATTTACTGCGGTTAAAGCGTTGGATAACGCCAGCTTTTGCCTGAAAAAAGGGGAAGTGCATGCCCTGCTTGGCATTAACGGTGCAGGCAAGTCTACCCTAATTAAGGTGATATCCGGTATCTATTCAAAGGATAGCGGAGAAATCTATATGGATGGCAAGCTGGTTTCCATTAACAATCCGCAGGATGCTATCCGTCTGGGAATTTCTACGGTATATCAAGATCCTCAGATGATAGAAAGCTTTACCGGCTATGAAAATATCTATCTTGGCGTAGAAAATGATCAAAAAGCAAGTCTTACTCCTATGTCCCGCAAAGAGATGAAGCAGCGTGCACGCGAATTACTAAAAGAATATCCGCTTGATATTGACGTAGAAAAACCCGTCTATTCATTAAGTGCTATCGAGCGTGAAATCTTAGCAGTACTGCGCGCTTTGAGTAAAAAGTGCGATGTTCTCATCCTGGATGAGCCTACCTCTATTTTGACAGAGAAAGAAAAGCACGTTTTGTTTGACTTTGTACGCAGTCTTAAAGAAAAAGGCGTGTCTATTATATACATAACGCATCATTTGGAAGAAGTGGAAAAAATTTGCGATGCATTTACCGTGTTTCGCAACGGACACAAAATTGCATACGAGGAAGTGGTAAACGGCCATGTGGACGCCCGTCACATTGCAGAACTGATGTTGGGAGAAAAACTGGAACAGCTGTATCCCCAAAAAACAAAGGCATATCTGGCCGAACCTGTACTGGGCACCGATAAAATCTGCTTGGACGGCAAGCTTTATGATGTGGATATTCTACTGAGTAAGGGTGAGATACTTGGGATTTTTGGGCTGGTTGGCTCTGGTATTGATGAAATTTCCAAGATTTTATATGGTGCTATGTACCATACCTCCGGACAGATTACCCTGCGCGGTCAGACGGTGGACTTTAAAGATACTGCCGATGCCATCCGCCACGGTGTATACCTGGTACCCGGTGACCGCAAGGGTGAGGGCTTGATTGGTAATTTGGAGATTGCTCAAAATGTTACGCTGGCAAAGCTGTTAAGAATTTCCAACAAGGTGGGTTTTGTTAACCGCAGAAAAGAATTGATGTATGCGGAAGAAATGAAGAACAAGATAGCCATTGCCACCCCCACAGTGTTAAAAAAGGCAGGGGAGCTGTCCGGCGGCAACCAGCAAAAGGTGGTTATCAGCAAGGGGCTGTTTAGCCAGGCGGATATTTACATCTTCTGTGAACCTACCGTTGGTGTGGATGTGGGTGCCAAAAGCGGCATTTATGACACCATGCGCGAGCTGTCCAAAGAAGCAGCTGTCATCATTATATCTTCCGACCCGGAAGAGGTGCTGGGCAACGCTGACAGGGTTATGGTGGTAAACCAAGGCCATGTAACACTATGCTGCGATGAAAGCGAAACGACTCTGCAGGATATGCTTGTAAAAGCAACATCCGACCAGTAAAAGGAGGTACGCATCTTGAAATCTAAAAAAGGAATCAATAGCGAAGCCTTTACAATCATTGCCTTCTTTGTACTGTTTGCAATTGTATGCGGCGTGTTTCAGGCCTTCGCTCCCTCATTTTTAACACTCCAAAGTATTACTACCATGCTAAAAACCAGTGCCACAATAGCCATTGCTGCATTGGGACTTACCTTTGTCATTATTGTCAACCATTCTGATATTTCCTTTTACATGACCTGCTGCTTTTCGTCTATGTTTATGGCATGGCTAATTGCCAAGAGTGTTCACCCTGTTATTGCAGTACTCGGTGGTTTGATAGCTGGTGCTGCCTGGGGCTTGGTTTCCGGTTTGGCAGTGGGCAAGTTTAAGCTTCCTGACATTATCTCTACCATAGCAATAGGTTCTATTGCCTTTGGTGCAGCCTACATATTCTCCAACGGTGCTTTTATTTATGATAATTTTCATACCTGTGGCATTATCAGTTTATCCGAGGGCCGTTTTTTAGGTGTTACCGCTTCGGTGTGGATTATGTTTGCACTGTACCTGGCAGCCTATTATATTTTGGAAAAATCTCGGTGGGGTCGCCACTTTTATGCAGTAGGCTCCAACAAAAAAGCAGCTTTCTTTTCGGGTATTAACGTAAATAAAATCATTATTATCGCCTTTGTTATTTCAGGCATGCTGGCCGCATTGGCTGCCATGATTTATGACGCAGCACAGGGTCAGGGTAATGTAAAAATCGGGCTTAGCTTTTTAATGCCCTGCTTTTCTGCAATTTACATCGGATGGTCGGTATTCCGCAAGCCCTGCGTTGTAGGAACCTTCTTTGGCGCACTTTTGGCTACAGTAATCACCACCGGCTTTACGGTGCTCAGCATTCCTTATTACTGGAGTGATATCACCATGGCCTTTGTGCTGATTATGGCTATCGGTTTATCTAAGGTTGAGTTTAAGCCCAAAGATGCCAATAAAGGAAAGAAGGTGGCTTAAATGAAAGCGATGAAAAAGATTTTTAAAGCAGAGTATTCTTTGTTCTGGCTTATTGGTGCAGCGCTGCTCTTTTTTACCATTGTACAGCCGGCGTTTTTTAGTATGTATAATCTAATGAATGTACTGAAGAACTCCTCTTATATGGGACTGATGGTTCTGGGTGTTACATGGGTGATTGCAGCGGGAGAAATGGATTGCTCCTTTCCTGATGTGGCTGCCTGTGCCAGTATGGTTTTTGCGTGGTTTGCAGTTAATGGTTATAACCTGTGGGTTGCCATTGCAATAGCAATTTTTTCAGGCGTTGCCTGCGGTGCGCTAACCAGCTTACTGGTGGTTCGATTTAAGTTTCATTCCCTCATTACTACCATTGCTGTGTCTACCATTGCAAAATCTGTGGCAGCGGCTATTAATGGCGGTATGCCACTTTCAACCCCCGTTATCAAATCTACTTCTATTTATAAGCTAATCAACGGCAGCATTTCCGGTGTTCCTATTATCTTTTTAATTGTTGTTACAATTTATGTCATACTGATTTTGGTGCAGGAAAAAACCAAGTACGGTCAGTATGTTTATGCATTGGGCGAAAACCGACAAGCACTTAAAGAAGCCGGCGTAAAAGAAGGCCGAATGCTCACCAGCATTTTTGTTACCAGCGCATTCTTTGCCGCTCTGGCAGGTGTTCTTATGGTGTTTGTGGTGTATGGTTCCGGTCAGCCTAAAATGGGTTCTTCCTTCTTTTTGGATGGCTTTACTGTGGTGTTTCTTGGTGCAATGGTGCTCAAGCTTGGCAAAACCAATGTGGTGGGTACCTTCCTGGGCGGCATTATGCTTGCCATGATTGTTAATGGACTGACACTGATGGGAGGCTCTTTTGCTGCTAGCCAGATTATCAAGGGAATTCTACTGGTAATTGGTATTGTTATGGTTGCTTTTGGACAAAAGAAACGCAGGGGAAAGGTAGGAGTACTAAAGTATGAATAATTTTGAATTTTACAACCCCGTAAAAATTATCTTTGGCGCAGGTGAGGTGTCGCGAATTGGCGAGGTCGCCAAAAGCTATGGCAAAAAGGCTTTGATTGTTTCTTACAAAGTGGTGGATTTTTATGGCGATTTGTTTGACCGTATCCACAGTTGCCTAGCAGAAAATGGTGTAGAGTATGTAGACTGTTTTGCAGCCACCGCAAATCCTAAAATTAGCGAGGCACAGGATGGCGTGAGGCTGGGGACAGAAGAGGGTGTAGACCTTGTTATCGGCGTAGGCGGCGGCTCGGCCATGGATTTGTCTAAGGTAATTGCAGCAGGAATCTTATATCCCTATGACGATATCCGAAAGATGATTAAGTTTAGCCACAGCAGCGATGAGCAGATTGCCCCTAAAGAGGCACTACCCATGATTATGGTCTCCACCTTGCCTGCAACAGCCAGTGAGATGAACCCTACAGCGGTCATTACCGATGATGCCACCTTACGCAAGTCTTATGTATGGGAACCCAGCTGCCTGTATCCAAAGGTGTCCATTCTGGACCCCATCCTGACGCGAACCCTGCCGTTATATCAGACTGCATGCGGCGCCATTGACGCCATTAGCCATGTGGTAGAACCATTTTTCTTTAGCGATGAGGCCACCTTTGGCAATATCGACCTTCAGGATCATATGCAGATAGGTGTCATTAAGGCAATGTATGAAAATGCACCCAAGGTGCTGGCGAACCCCGAGGATATCCAGCTTCGTGGCCTGATGCAGTTTTCTGCAACGGTTGGACTAAATGGCTGGCTGACCTGCGGTGTGCAGGGGTGGACTCCCATGCATCAGATGGGGCATGTTCTTTCCAGTCACTTTAAAGCCACCCATGGGGCTACACTTGCCTGCATGATGCTAGCATGGATGCGCTTTTTTGCCAATCACAAGCAAAACGAAAGATTCCTAAAGTTTGCCCAGCTTATGTGGGGTACAAGTGACTTGCTGGAGGCTGCCAATAAATTTGAGGCATATATTAAATCGGTGGGTGTAGAAACCAGAATTTCTCAATTTGGCTGCACAGAGGCAAATTTGGAAGAGCTAACACAGGGTGTTGTAGATGTTTCTTTCGGTAAAGATGGTACATTGGCCAGCATTCCGCCCATTACCAGAGATGAGGCCTATCAGATTTATAAGCTTTCGCTTTAAAACTTTTGGCTATAATACGTAGTTACAAAGGGTATCGTTGCCAAAAAGCGGCGATACCCTTTGCTTTTTTAGGAGAGGAGAAAGAAATGCAGGTAAATCATATCAGCTTTGACGGCCTGGATGCCGTAGAGATTTTTACCAATACACTTCGTCTGGTGATGGTGGTGGGGGCAGGGCCACGCATTGCCTTTTTGGGACGCCTTGGAAGTGATAATAACATTCTTTATTGGGACAAGAATGGCGCCCAGAACGGAGACTGGAAGCTATTGGGTGGGCACAGGGTGTGGATAACTCGCCCGGGCGCCGATGAATCTGTGGATACTTATGCAGAAGACAATGTACCCTGTACACTGCAGGTTGACGAAAATACCATAGTTGCCACAGCTCCTGTGCATCCATTTACCCAGCTGCAGCGGGGAATAGAGGTAGAACCCCTTGCGGATGGAAGTCTTCGCGTGACTAACTTTATTAAAAACTGCGGTAGCCTTATTTATTCCGGTGGCGTATGGAGCCCTACCTGCATCAATCCGAGAGGAAAAGTATTGCGTATTCCATTAGGCGAAGAAAATACCACCTGGGACATTGTAACGGTGGTTACCCCAAGAATATTTGCTGGTAATGTGGTTCGGCTGGATGACCCTCAGGTCACTTATGAGGGGATGGATATGGTGATACGCAGCCAAGGCCATGTTACCAAGCGCTGTGCAGTGGCACCAAAAGGTATGGTGGCGATGGAATGGCCCGAAGAAAACCTGTGTTTTTGTAAACATGCAGAGTATTCTCCCCAGGCAAGCTACCCGCTGGGGGGATGCAACGTGGCCTTGTTTGTGGGAGAAGATAACTGGATGGGTGAGCTGGAGACCTTTGGCCCGGAAAAGAGCATTCGTCCAGGGGAGACTGTGTGCAATACCGAGTTATGGAGTGTTACTTCTTTGGCAGGTAGATAAGCCTCATCTTAGCCGTAATTCAGGTAATTCAGGATAAATTAGACTAGGTTGGATGCAAAATCACGATGTAATTGAGCCACATCAAAATTTGGCCAAGAAAGAAATTTCTTAATAGAAATAGTACAGTAGTCAACGTCTGATATCTATATTATTTAGTGAGTTAGTGCTATAATGTATTAAACATAATACGATAATTTTATAAGAATTTTACCAAAATACAGAAAAATCGGTAAAATATACAATTTTACAGGAGGAGGGAGGTGAAAAGATGAAAGTTAACGATAGACATGTCTCATTTTATTATGAAAATGACACGGATTATGGAAAAATTGATATTGATCCCGCTAAAACAGCACTGCTCATCATTGATATGCAACATGTGTTTATTACCAGACCAAAGCTGGAAAATCCTACGGAGGCCGAACTGGCCAATGCAGCACGCTGGGAACAATTTTATCGAGCAATTGATGAAGTGGTGGTTCCCAACAACAAAAAACTGCTGGACTATTTCCGTAAGAATAAGCTGGAAGTTGTGTTTGCAAAAATCCAGTGTCACAAACGCTCCGGTAGTGACCGCTCCTTAGACCAAAAAGCAACCGGCTATAATGAGCTACTGCTGGTGCCCGGCGACCCACAGGCTGAAATTGTTCCTGAACTTGCACCCGTTGAGGATGAAATTGTCATTGCCAAAACCACAGACAGTGCCCTTACAGGCAGCAATCTAAGATTACTGCTGCACAATATGGGCATCGATACCGTGGTGGTAACAGGTGTATTGACAGACCAGTGCGTTTCGGGAACTGTGCGCAGTCTGGCTGATGAAAGCTTTCAGGTTTGGTTGATAGAAGATGCATGCCGTGCAGCTACCGCTCAAATCCAAGCCAACGAGCTAGAGATTTTGAATAATATCTATTGTCATGTCATCACAACGGAAGAGCTGCTGGGGGCAATGGGATGACAGCCTTTGCCAACATTGCCCGAGGTCAAGGAGGAAAAAATGGATTACGAAAAGCTATTTGATTTCCTACCCGCAGAAATGGAGTATTGGGGTGTCCCCGGCTTTAGCTATGGTGTGATAAAGGATGGAAAGGTATTGACAAAAGGTGGCTATGGCTACCGCGATGTTGAGAAAAAGCTGCCAGCAGATGAAAATACACTGTATGGTATTGCCTCCTGCTCCAAGTCTTTTAATTCCTGCCTCATTGCTATGCTGGTAGACGAAGGTCTGCTGAATTATGATACCCCAGTACGCAGCTACATACCAGAATTTGAGATGTATGATCCCTTTGCCTCCAAGGAGGTAACTTTACGTGATATGCTGACACATCGCACCGGACTGGCACCACACGAAGCAATGTGGCCAGACCCATCCATTACCAAAAAGGATTTACTGATGCGTTTGCGCTATTTAAAGCCCAATGCGCCTTTCCGAACGGTGACACAGTACAACAACACCATTTATTCAGCTATTGGTGCCATTGCTGAGATTGTGACCGGAAAAAGCTGGGAAAGCCTGATAGAAGAAAAAATCTTTAAACCCTTGGGCATGAACAGCAGTCTGCTTTCGGCACACCAAATGTACCAGCAGCCTAACCATGCACAGGGCTATTGGAACTGGGAAGATGGCAAGGGTGCCGTGCCGGTTGCCCCGTGGGAAATGGACGTAGCCGGCGGAGCCTGTGGCGTGGTTTCTAACATTGAGGATATGTTAAAGTGGATTACTCTGCATTGTAACAATGGCGAGTATCAGGGCAAGCGTTTGGTGTCTGAAAAAAATATGCGTGAGATGCACCATACCCAGGCTCCCATGCATATGTTCCCTTGGCGCTACCCCGAGGTGGAAGCAGACGGCAGCTACGGTATGGCTTGGTTTGTGCAGTACTACCGTGGTCGTAAGTTTGTTTGGCATACCGGCGAAATAGAAGGCTTCTGCACCTTGGAAGGCTTTTTGCCCGATGAGAACATAGGCATTATGCTGGCCATGAATGTTCATAAGCCGCTGAATATGCCAATATTGATGACCAGCTGTTATACCGTGTTTGACCGGATGCTGGGTGATACACCCGTTGACTGGGCAGAGCGCCTGCACAAGTGGAATGGCAAATATGATTCTTTTTATTATCATTGGAATGTGGACCTGTTTGAAGGAAAGCCCCAGCCGGTTGCCGACACAACGCTCAGTCATCCACAGGCTGACTATACCGGTGCCTTTCATCACCCCGGCTATGGCACCTACTTTGTCAGGGAGCAGCAAGGCCAGCTGGTATTACACTTTAAAGATATGCTGGTACCTATGGAGCACTGGCACTATGATGTGTTTAAGGCTCACCGCATCAAGGAAGATACCACTGTATTAACCGCACCTATCTCTTATTATGTTGACCCGTTTACCGGAGCCATCGACGGCTTTACACTACAAATTGAGCCAACAGTAGAACCTGCTGTGTTTGTGCGTGTACGGGAATAGTCCTGTAGATTTGAAGTTTGTGTGTTAGAACAAAAGAATAGGAGAGTAGATATGGAGAACAACGGAAAAAACCATTTAAAAAAAAGCCTTAGTATGATGACCATGATTGCAATTGCATCCGGCGCTGTTATTGGCGGCTGGCTTGCAGAAAGCCCCTATTGGTATTCGTTAACAGGCCCCGGAGCAGCATGGATTTTTCTACTATTGGCGGTGCTTTTGGTACCTGTAGGTCTTGCTTTTGCGGAAATGGTTGCAATGCTGCCCTTTTCTTCCTCCGTAGCAGTTTGGACTGCCAACGCTACCAACCATAAATTTGCATGGTGCATTCAGTGGCTTATGTTCCTTATTCAAATTGTAGAGCCCCCCATTTGTGCATTTATTTTAACAACGGCTCTAAGCTTTTTTATCGAATTTACCGCTGCACAAACTGTCATGATCGCCATTGCAATCTGTATAGTTTGGTATATCGTTTCTAACTTCAATGTTTCTCTCTCCGGCAAACTGGCTACTATCTTCTTTTATGCCATGGTTGGTATCTCCCTTTGCATTATCGTGCTGTTCTTTACCAGCGGCCATTGGAGCAGCGAAAATCTTCTTGGCAACGGCGGCTGGTTCCCTAAGGGCGGATATGGCATTTTTCTTGCCTCCGGTGTGTTAACCATTAAATACATTGGTTTTGAAATGACCCCGACCATGATTGAAGAAACCACCTTCCCCGTAAAAAATATGTGGAAGGTTATTTTGGCAGCTTTGTTTATTCCTGCTGTGCTTTATGCTGTTGTGGTCATTGCCATTGGCGGTATGGCGCCATGGAACAGCCTTGCCGAAATGCGCATGCCAGAACCTGAACTGATTCGCTCCCTTGGTTTGCCCATGTTCTTTGCTTGGGCAGCACTGCTTGCCGGCGCATTGCATGGCTTTACCACATTTATGGGCTTTTGGACCTCCTCGGCCCGTGTGCTTTACGGTTCGGCACAGCTTAACATGCTGCCACCCGCCTTTAAAAAGATAAACAAATATGGGCAGCCTTACATTTCCAACATCGCGGTGCTTCTGTTCTCGGTTTTCTTTTGCATTTTCTCCGGTACAAACTGGGTACAGTATATCTACGCAGTATCTTGTATTGCTGCGGGTCTGGTTTACTTTATGGTATGCTATGATGCGTATAAGCTGCGTAAAAAATACCCGGATTGGGAACGTCCTTATCGCGCACCCTTTGGCAATGGATTTTTATTCATTGGCATGATTGTTTCTGTTTGGGTTGTAGTGGCATCTTCCCTGTCCTTGGACCTTGCAGGCTGGATGTCTCTGGTAGTTTATATGGTAATTGGACTAGGTGTCTTGTTTGCTATGGAAGCCTATCGTAAAAAAAATCCCGGCAAAATGGAACCCATTATTCTTACACCTGATAGTGTAAAGGATGATGTTTTAGAATTATAGAGAATAGACTAGCTTAATTTGAAAGCACCGCCCAGCTGCCTACAAACAGGTTGCTGGGTGGTGCTTTGTTTTTGCGGTTAGGTTTTCTACAGCCGCGTAGCCTGCCTTAGCTGGCGTGGGGAGCAGCCAAGGCGCTGCTTAACGACTTTAGTAAAATGATAAGGGCTGGAAAAACCCAGCTCAAGGGTAACTTATTCCATAGTTTGATGTCGTTGCGCAGAAGGTAAGACTCGGTTTCCAGCTTATGCGTTAGAATATACTGCTTGGGTGATTGGCTCAAGTACTGACGAAAAAGGGTGCTTAGAATACGGAGAGAGACCCCTAGCTTTGAAGCAACTGAGGACACCGTAGCGGTTGATAGCCCTCTGTGGATATCTAACTGATCCTGAAAGAACATTTTTTGGCTATGGTCGTTCTCCTGTAAGCAGAAAACCGGAAAACTAAGATAGAAAAAATTCTTGCTAAGATTTTCTTTGTGGCTGCCAATGACGCACTGCAGACCATAGACGGAACCAAGCTTGTTCCCTGTATGGGCATCCAATATAATTCCATACCTCAGAAGGGGAGACAGGCAAGCTGCAAAAGCTTGCAAGAGGGACTGAGATTGAAAAATCACAGCTTATGTATATTTTTTACAAGCATATATTCTGAAGCTTTGCAAAGAGAAAAAGAATGTTAGCTTTATTACGGCGAAAAAAACAGGAAAGGTAAAAGATGTGGATTCACTTGGCTTCCCAGACGGGCTATAATTACAATAACATCCGGACAGGTAGGTCTGTTCGTATTAAAAAGGAGGATTTATGTTATGAAACGAGTTCTTGCGTCCCTTTTGGCAGTATCTATGACACTCATGCTGGCAGCTTGCGGCGGCAATTCCACAGCGCCCGTATCCTCTGCACCCTCCGTTGCTTCTTCCGATGCAGCATCTTCTTCTACAGAAGTTATTGAGATCTACTATCCTACCTACCGTGTAGGCGCTAATGTTTTGGCTGCTACTGAAAAAACGATGATTGACAGCTTTAACGAACACTTTGCAGGTAAATATAAGCTGATTGTGGAGGAGCTCCCCAGTGACGTCAGCTATCAGGAAAAAATGGCAGTGCTTGCAGCAACAGGGGACCTGCCAGATTTGGTAGAAGGCAAAGGACTGGTGATGTCTTTGGCTATCAAAAACGGGCAGGCACAGGATCTGACCCCCTTTATTGAAGCAGACCCGGAATATCGTGCTGAAGTAGGCGAGGCAGCCCTTGCTTCCAACACCATTGATGGGAAAATCTATGGTGTTCCCGACCTAAACCAGTGCTTTGGTTACTTCTATAATAAAGAGATGTTTGACAAAGCAGGTATCAAGCCGGCCGAAACCTGGGATGAATGGATGGAGAACTGCGAGAAGCTGAAAGCCTCCGGTGTGACTCCCTTGACCTTCTTTACCGGTGAAAACTCCTGGACAACACAAAATGTACTGGTTTCTATCATTGGTACACAAAATGAAGCAGGAAATCAGCTGGTGAACTCCAAGGAAAAAATCAAGGATTGGAATACTCCCGAGGTCATCAAGGGTCTAGGTATGATTCAGACAATGTTCCAGAAGTATTGCAGTTCGGATGCTGTTGGCGGTGTTTACGCCAATGTGGCCAACTATTTTCTACAGGAAAAAGCAGCAATTATGCCCAACGGCGCTTGGATGATTCCTGATTTTTCCAACCCCGAAAAGGCAACCGAAGGCCTTGCAGACAAAATTGGCGTTGCAATGTTCCCCGGTGGCGGTATGATTGCAAACTATGACTATGGCTTTATGATGTGTACCAAGGACCCTGCCAAGCAGGAAGCTGTTTGGGAGGCTATCAAGTGGTTTACCAATGCCGACGCACAGCGCATCAAGCTGGAGCAGGGCGGAAATATTCCCATCGGTCCCAAGGTGGAAATTACCGAAGCTTATCGTCAGGAGAACCCTCTGACAGGCCAATTGGTAGATTTGACTGCCAACGCAAAATGGACCTATAAGACAATGAACAAGCTTGCCTATGAGAACCTGACCTATGACGGCTTCTCCACCCTCTATCCTGAGCTGATCTACAACCGTATTACCCCCGATGATATGGTTTTAAAAATGAATGAAATTTCTATGAAAAACGAATAAGTATTTTATGCCTGCCACCTAATTTCTAATGAGAGGAGCCAAAGCCGTTGAAGAAGAAATACATAAACTATGCGGTTTTTATCTGTCCCACAATGCTGCTATTCCTGTTGGTGTATGCGGTTCCCTTAGCAGTGCTGTTCTGTACCTCATTCTGCAACTGGCGCATCGGCGGTGAGATTACCTTCAACGGCCTAGGCAACTACATAGAATTGATTTTCCATGACAGTAGCTTTCGTCAGGGGTTTATCAACAATGCAATCTGGATTTTACTTCAAGGTACTATTCATGTAGGTATTGGTGTGATTTTTGCGCTGATACTGGCCAAGCAGCCGTTTTTCTGGAAATTTGCCAGAACAGCCTACATGATTCCCAGCATCATCTCCAGCGCTGCCATGGGTATGCTGTTCCTATGCATTTTCAACCCCGAATTTGGCATGGTAAACAGCATTGTTCGCAAATTTATTCCTTCCTTTGCTCACAACTGGTTTATGAGCTATGAAACATCATTTTTAACAGTAACGCTCACATGGCTGCCGTATGCTGCCATTACAACGCTATTGGTGCTCACCGAAATCATTTCTATTGACCGATCAGTTATTGAGGCCGCCGTTGTGGATGGCGCAGATAATCTACAAATGAACCTGCGTATTATCCTGCCTAGCCTTAAGAACATTATTGGAACAAGTGTTATTTTAGAAGCATCAGCAATGCTGAAAAAGCTGGATATTATCATGCTTACCACCCGGGGTGGTCCCGGGGATACCACCATGAATCTACCCATGTTTGTCTACAAGACATCCATGACAGAAAATAACTTTGGTATGGCAAACGCGGCAGGCATGATGTTGATTCTGCTGGGCTGCATCACTGTTATGCTGATTAACAGGCTCTTTAGCGTAGGGGAGGGTAATTTATGAAAACCACAGTGCAAGTAGTTGATAGCCTCCAACAAAAACTGGAAAGCACCACCATAGCTGGGGAAAGTCAGCAGCCAATAAGCTATCGGCTGCTGACCCGGGTTCTGGGTGTACTTTCAAACTTGTTTGTAATTGTAATCCTTTTTATCTCCATTGTTCCTATTCTATGGGTGTTCATCTCATCCTTTAAAAGCAACACAGAGATTCTTTCTGCCTCCCTGGGACTGCCCCAGGTTTGGAGCCTCAAAAATTATGTGACAGCTTTTAAGATGGCCCCCATCACCACCTTCTACGGAAACAGCGTCATAGTAGCGGTTTCAGCCACTGTTCTTAATGTACTGGCACTTTCCATGTCCTCTTATGTACTGGCGCGATTTAAGTTTAAAGGGCGGAACAAGCTGCGCAGTTTGTTTGGCATGGCACTGCTGATTCCGGCAGCGGCACTGCTACAGCCACTTTATCTTACCATGAAAACTCTGGGCTTTTACGACAGCCTGGTGGGACTGATTATCTGCTACGCGGCCTTTAGCCTGCCTGTTTCTATGTACATACTTACCAGCTATTACCTGACCATCCCTTATGAGCTGGAGGAAGCTGCCTACATTGATGGAGCGGGATTCTATCGCACCTTCTGGCGAATCATCTTTCCTCTGGCACGGCCGGCTATGGCCACCTGCGGTGTGTTGGCCTTTTTAGGCAGCTGGAATGAGTTCCAGGTTGCCATGACGCTGACATCTACCACCGCCAAGCGCACCCTACCCATTGCACTGTTGTACTTTAAAAGCCAGTTTGCCAGCGACTATGGCGCAATGTTTGCCGCCACCATGCTGGTCATCATTCCAAGCATTATCGTATTTATTTTAATGCAGGAACAGGTTGTTGCAGGCTTGGTCAGCGGCGCAGTCAAGGGTTAATCAAAAAATTGTTATGTAACTGAGTGCCAAAAGCAGCTGGCAGAATGGAGATTTACTATGCAAAACACAGCAAAACGCAGAATTGATTTTCGCTTTGCTCCCGAAGTGAATCAGACCTGTATTGGTTTTGTAGATGATTACTATAAAACCATTGTGCGGGAGGATGGAAGTCTAAATTACCTATGGGAGGGTGACCGCAACCAGTTCGTTGACGGTACCATTCCCGCCTGTGAAAAGCGAGTACTCAACTGTCAAGAGGGCAATCTGGCCTTTAAGTACCGCTATTTGCCTCGTTTTTATCATCGTGATAAGCTGCTTGAACGCAGCCAGGATTTTGGAGACCCTCGTGCCGCAATCGTCATTACCCACGAAGAATATGAGGGCACCCGATTTAATTGGACAACATTTGCACACCGTGATCCAAACGGTGCGCGTATGGATATTATACTTTTTCGAATGGAAGCAAAAAGTAATTTTGGCCACGCCAATAGCTCTGTGTACCTGCAGGAGTTGGGTGAGCCTTCTGACCCTCCCGAAACTGTGCGTGCAGGATCTTCGGCCTATGCGCTGCCGGTGGGTAGCCCCCGTATTCCTGCACCTATTGCACTTTACACACCTATCTATAAGGATGGCACAGAGCTTTCCTCACGGATGCTGTGTGCAGGAGATATCTGGGAGGGAGCTTTTGCACTGGTGTATAACGGGTCTGTTGCACTGCAGAACTTTACTTTGGAGTATGCCAAAGCAGCACTGGAGAGTACCCGTACTTACTGGAGCCAGGTCAAGCCCTTTCGAAATGCTTTTTATATTCCAGACCAGCAGATACAGGGGATGCTGGATGCATGCGGCCGCAATATTTTGCAGGCCAGAGAGATTGTTGAGGATATTTGTGAGTTCCACGTTGGACCCACCATCTACCGTGGCTTATGGGTTGTAGACGGATACTACTTTGGCGAGTGCGCCTATATGATGGGACGTGATGACGAGGGCTTCCAGTGCCTGCAGGCAGTGCTTAAGCGGGTTAAGCCAGACGGCTCCATCCGCATTTTGCCTGATCATCACAAGGAAACCGCAGTGGCGCTCTCTACCATTGTACGTCAGTGTGAGCTGCGTAATGATGACCAACGGTTGCGTGAGCTTTGGCCAACCATGGTACGAGGGATGGAGCACCTGCGCCGGATGCGTGATGATTCGCTGAAGCTTGGCACCGACTATCCTGGATATGGACTATATCCGCCCTCCTTTGGTGATGGCGGCATTTATGGGCCGGAGCCGGAATATACCACCCCCATGAATGTAATTTTAGGGCTGAGCGATGCAGCACGTGCCGGTAAGAGGCTGGAGCTGCCCGGTTGGGAGCAATTTGAACAGCTGGCAACAGAGCTGATGCAGCGGATGCGTCAATGCATTGAGCGTGATATGCGCACCACCCAGCAGGGAATACCCTATCTGTCCTTGAGTATGGTGGACAATCCCATTTACAAGCCCCAAACAGGTTCGGCAACCATTGCTCGTGTGGCTTTTCATGGAGAATTTACGTCAGATGACCCAATGGTAACCAATCTGCTAACCCTGGCAGATGCCATTGATGATGAGGAAGGAATTCCCGCATGTACCGGTTGGCGCTGGGATCAGTCTATCTATACCTATTCCTGTGTGCGCTTTGCTCAGCTTATGCTTCAGGCGGGATACCCCCAAAAGGCTGTGGATTATCTGTATGCTTACGCCAATCACGCATCAGCTAGCCGTGTTTGGCGAGAAGAACAGCCTCTGCTTAATACACATAGTGCCGAAATCTGTGGTGATATGCCCCATAACTGGGCATCTGTTGAGTTTATTCGACTGGTGCGCAATTTGCTGGTGCTGGAAAGCAATACCGGTATTGAGCTGCTGCCTGGTCTGCCCAAGGAATGGCTACCCACGCCGGAGCACCCACTGGTGCTGGAAAAGACCCCCACACGCTTTGGCAAGCTTTCCATCAGGCTGACCAAGGAGGGTGGACAGGGCTACCAGTTGCAGATTGAGCCAGAGGAGGGTAATCAGATACCGGAATATATGGCTCTTTACTGGCAAGGTCAGGTACAGCTGGGTAAACAGGTGTTGTCTGGGGAGCAGGGCAGATATTATCTACCCCTGCATGAGACGCTTTGTTTGACCCTTTGCTGAGGAGGAAAAGTCATGATTACTTTGCGTAAGCCTAGGATAGGACTGTTGCTGTTTGGTTCACCGCGTTTTCGCACACTGGGAACCGACACTGCCCGCGGCAGCTACCAGTGCCGCAAGCTTGCCGAAGAGCAGGAGATCATCCATCACTTTTCGGAGCTGGGGGACATCGTCTCTCCCGGCATCATCTATGAACGGGAGGATGTGCAGCGTGCCATCCGACAATTCTTTGACCAACAGGTTGACTGTGTTGTAGCAAGCTTCCTGTCATGGTCAGAAGACTTTGCATGGATACGGTTTTTGCGTGATATGCCGCCAATGCCACTTTTTTTTACCGGTATCATCCGCGATTCAGTGGAAATTAGCGATACCCACGAGGAAGATCAATTTATAGAATTTTTGTCAGCCGGCAGCTTGGTGGGAATGCAGGAAGGTTCCGGTGACTTGCAGCGGTTTGCTCGCCCCATGACTCGCACTTTTTTGGGCACCATGGAGCAGGTAAAGGTGGCGTTATCCGACTTTGCACAGGCAGCATTGTGCCGTGCACAGCTACGCAGCAGCACCATCGGTTTGCTCGCGTGCTATAACGAGGCAATGTGGTCCACCTATATTGACCCTTACAATATTTTTATGAAGGCAGGGCCGGAGCTGCGGTTTTTATCTGTAGCACAACTTGCTGAAAAAATTACTGAAGTTCCCATGGCGCAGGTAGAAAAAGTGGTTGCACAGCTTCAAGAGGAACACTTTACCCTGCACAATGTTGACCAGGAAAAAATGAAAGCCTCGGTGCAGGCGACCATTGCCATGGAGCAGCTGTCTAGAGACTACAGCTTAGATTTGACAGTGCTCAATGATATTGATACAGTGCTGTTTCAGCAGGTGGGTCTGCGTCCTGGATTTTACCCAATAGATGGCGATTCCCATTTAACCATTGTGCCGGAGGGTGACCTGGGTGGCGGTATGGCTGCCTATATCCTTAGGCTGCTAAGCGGAAAACGTGTTAACTTTATTGAGCCATTTTACATCATCAATCAAAAAAACTGCTTTGCAGCAGGACATGCAGGACCCAACGACTACCGCCAATGTCCTGGAAATATGCGCATTGCACGAGATGAACGCTTTGCCAAAACCAGTTACCGGTATGCTGGAGCGCCCTTTGCCTGGTATGTTTTTCCTACGGGAGAAAAAACCATGCTGCATATTTCTGAAAAGAACGGCAGATTGAAAATGGTCTGCACGCTGGTGGAGTCGTTGCCGACCGAGCATTATATGGCAAGCTATTCTCACAGTGAGTTTAAACACAAGCACTTATCTCCACAGCAGCTTTTTGATCAGCTGGTGAATATTGGGGTAACTCAGCACTACGCCATTGTTGATGGAGACTGGTTGGCATCACTGGAGCAGCTGGCAATGCTGCTGGACTTTGACTTCTACTGCATCCAGTAGGAGATAGATTCGAAAGGTACGGTTACTACAATGAGCTTTATGTTTAATCCCTACCCTTATGATGACCCCAACGCCTTTAACTGCCTGGATGGCGATGGCATTGATCTGGCACAGGTGGCACAAGGCGACCTGTCTGCGGCAGCTGCTGCGGCCAAACAGACGATGAAGCTTTTGGAGGGCAGAGCTGGCTGCGTTGTTGCCATTGATGGCTACGCAACCGCACCGTTGGAGGTGTTTTGCAATTTGATGGAGCAGCAGCTGACAGCCAACGGCATTGCAGTTCAGTCTCTATCTATTGAGTCACTGTGGCAGGATGAAGAACAGTTAACCAGCCGCTTCAAGAAAGAAAATCTGCCGGAAGACAGGGTGCAGGACCCCGTGCTGCTGTATGGCAAACTGTTTGAAGGCTGTTACGAAAATGTTCTGGATGCTCAAAAGCTTGCTGATGCAGTATCGAGGCTGCGCATCTTTGCACAAAATGGAAAGGGTGTACTGCTTCTTTGGGGCTATGGTGCACTTTGTGACACCTTGTGCCCGCTGTCTCAACAAAAAATTTATTTGGATACCACACCAATGCATGCAATGCTGCGGCTAAAGCATGGTGAATACCGAAATATAGGTACAGCAGCCGCACTGCCTTTTAAAATGATGGCACGGCGATGCTACTATGTAGATTTTGAGCTTTCGGCAGCACTTCGGTTTAAGCTGCTTCATCAGAAACTTTTGGATAGTTATGTCATTGCAAACGATAGAAAGAACATGACACTACTTCCTGCTGCCCTTTTGGAGCAGGTGTTTGTTCGTGCAATGGAATATCCGCTGCGCTGCAAGCCGGTTTATCTGGAAGGGGTATGGGGCGGTTACTACATCCAGCGGCTACGTAACCTACCTGTGGAGATGAAAAACTGTGCCTGGGTGTTCGATATGATTCCCATGGAGGTCAGTATTGTATTTATCCTGGGCAGTCTGAGGCTGGAGTTCCCTTTCTATACACTGGTGCAAAGTCAGGGACAACGCCTAATGGGTGAACGCAGTGTAAAACAATTTGGGCACTACTTCCCGCTGCGCTTTAATTATGATGATACTTATCATTCCAATGGCAACATGTCTATTCAGTGCCACCCTGGCGAGAAGTATGTCAAAGAAAACAACGGCGAGCTGGGTCGACAGGATGAAAGCTACTATATTGTCGAAGCAGGACAGGGGGCACGTACCTATCTGGGCTTCCAGCAGGATGCTGATGTGGAACAGTTTGTAGCGGAT
>JAEYXR010000057.1 GCA_023431215.1 Bacillota bacterium | reverse complement strand
TATCAGCTCCATTATTCCAAGGGGTGGCGCAGTATTTATCAAAAGGATCCTTTTCAGCTATGCAACTATAATTTTAAAACAGACCGCGACCTAAGCGCTCACCTTGCGGTTGTGCGGCAGCATGGTGTAACACTGGCCGGCATGGCTCCTCAACAGGTCATTGGCCAGGTGCCCGTGCCTCATCTTCTACATAGCCTTTGGTGGGAAATTGGCACTGCACAGGCAGACATTTTGCTTGCACCCACTACGGTTATTTTAAACCTGTGTCGTAGTGTTGCTTTTGCCAAGGATGGCCTGTTGCTGAGCAAAGAACAAGGCGCACATTGGGGTGTTCTGCAATATCCAGAGTGGAAATGGCTTATTTGCCGTGCTTTGGAGGATTACAAGGGACGGTACCGGTACCAGCTGGAGGCTCCACAAGCCAAAGCTTTTGCACACCAGCTTTTGACGGACTATATAGCGTTGTCCCAAGAGCTTGGCACACCACATTTTGGCTTTCCCATGGGGGACAAGTCCTCTAATTAAAGTCTTGTATTGCCTTTATGATACACCTGCCGCGTACTATTTGGTGGCTATTGTTTGACTATATCATTACGAAACCCGGAAGGCTCTGTTTGCTGCAGAACCTCCCGGGTCTTTTTCTTGCATCTTATCAGATGCCTTTCTGGGCTATTTATTCCAGCATTTGACGCCTAAAATGCTGAAGAATCTTTTTTTCTCGTCGTGAGACCTGCACCTGCGTCATGCCTAAAACCTTGGCGGCCTCTGTCTGGGTTTGACCCCGATAGTAGCGAAGAACAATGAGCCGCCTGTCTCCTTCCTCCAAGGTAGCCAAAATCTGCTTTAAAGAAAGCAGGTCAGAAATCAGCTCTTCGGGGGAATCGGTGGGTAGGTCCATCTGTCCACCGCCCTCATCATCTTCCTCGGTAAGAGAAATTGGCGGGGCTGCAGCTGCCAGTGCCTCTGTTACATCTTCTACCGACCTGTCCATTGCAGCAGCTACCTCGCTGATGGTGGGGTCACGCCCAAGACTGGTACTAAGGTGCTCCCGCACACGCATGGTTTTAATTCCAAGCTCTTTGATACTGCGGCTGACTTTAACGGTGCCGCCATCTCGAAACAGCCTGCGTATCTCACCCAGAATCACCGGGACAGCATAGGTGGAGAACATGACACCTCTGTCAGGGTCAAAGGCATCGGTGGCCTTTACCAGCCCCATGCATCCTGCCTGAAACAAATCATCATATTCAATTCCCCGGCCCTTAAAGCGGTGGGCGCAGGAGTGCACCAGGCCCATGTTCTGTTCTACCATGGCGTTGCGCTCTATGGTTTGTATGGTCTCTGTGGGCACAGCTGAGCCCCCTCTCCTTTTGTCGTTGTGTCAAACTGAAGTGCAACACTATTGCTATATACAAATTTTATAATAAATATAATATTATACTTTTTGTATTTGTTGTTTGGATTTAATGATGCGTTCCATGATGACAGTGGTTCCTTTCCCAGGTATGGAGCGCACCCTTACCTTGTCCATGAGTTCTTCCATCACAGCAAAACCTAAGCCTGCCCGCTCGCCGCTTTTGCAGGTGGTAAACAGAGGTTCCATGGCTTGTTTTATGTTCTCTATACCACAGCCGTTATCCTTTATCTTGATTACTACACGGCCTCCGGGGTACATCACGCCTGATATGTAAATTGTGCCCAGAGTATCGCGGTAGCCATGAACAATGCAGTTGGTAACAGCCTCCGAAACGGCGGTACGGATATCGCACAGCTCGTCCACTGTGGGGTCGGCCGCTGCCACAAATGCCGCTACCACAGTACGTGCAAATGCCTCATTCACCGAGCGGCTGGGAAAAGACACTTTCATTTTATTTTCACTTATCATCGTGTTTATCCCCCTTGTCCTTTTTGCCAGAGGTGCACAGGTTTTCTATTCCCGCCACCCGCATCACCTTTTTGATGTGTGTGGGCACATTTTTTAAGCACAGGGTGCCCCCCAAATCCTGCATCAGCCGGTATCTTCCCAAAACCAGCCCAATGCCGGAAGAATCCATAAATTCTACTCCGCCAAAGTCCAACACCAGCTCTTTTGGCTGGTTGCACTGTGCGCTGGAATCAATATCCTCCCTGATTTTTCGGGTATTATGATGATCTAATTCGCCGGTTAAAAAGACCTCAAGCCGGTCTTCGGTACTATGTATCCTGGCTGGCAACTCAATTCCTCCTTTGTCCTTAGACATAATTCAAATTTAGTTTGCCCACACAGGGCAAAATTATACACAAAAGGAAAAAAGCTTGTCCTATTATCTGCCATTGCAGTATTGGTTGGTTATACTGCAAAAAGACGTTGATTTTAGGATAAGCTTTTTTGTTTGAAAATGCTGTCGAAGGAGCATTATATACTTTAAGTATATTTCTTTTTATTATAACATATTTTTGGGTTCTGCGACTGTATCTGTCACTGCTCTCTATTTTTTGCGCCCACAGCTTACCGCAGCTTTGCAAAAGTTTGTGCCCAGCTTAAATATTCCTGGCTGTGGCGGCTGCCCTGAACAAATACAAAGCTAAAGTCGTGTGCTGCTTTAAAATCCTGCAGCTCAATTTTACCCAGAGTGCCGTTTTTGAGCTCCTGCTCTGCAGCAGCCCTGTATAAAAAGGTGATACCCAGCCCACGGCGGGTCAATTCTTTGATAGCACTGATAGACCCCAATACGCTCACCGAAGCAAAGCTTTGAACACCCAAATTATGTTCACTCAAAATATGCTCTAAAATATCGCGGCTGCCTGAGCCCGGTTCACGAAGAAGCAGGCGGTATCCCAGCAAATCCTGCAGCCTTACCTCTTTGTGGCACAATGGAGAGTCTGCTGCTGCCACTGCAACATACTCCTCGCTACTGAAAGGGATAGAATCGTACCGTGATTTGTCAAAAATTCCTTCCACCAGTGCAAACTGGATTTCTCCGCTGTCCAGCATTTTTAAAAGATTATAGGTATTGTCTACCAGCATGGTAATGTGGCATCCCGGCTCAAGGGTCATCAGCCTGGCCATAATAGGCGGCATGGTATATTCTCCAATGGTCCTTGTAGCGCCAAATACCACTGCTGCCGCGGAATCCTCAAAATTTTGCAGCAGGGTTTGAAGATGTATTGCATCTGCTTGCATGGCGGCAGCATGGCGGCGTAGCAATTCCCCCTGTGGGGTCAGCACCATATTTTTTCCGCTGTATGTTATCAGCTTGGAGCCATACTGTTCTTCCAGATATTGAATATGCTGGGTAACAGCAGGCTGTGTAATATGCAGTTCCTCGGCGGTGCGGGTATAATTGCCCAACCGGCAAAGCGTCAAAAAAGTATAAATCCGTGGTTCCAGCATTTTCTTCGCTCCTCTTTGTATCACATGAAATTTTTGTAAAAGAGAACACTAACAACACTTTACAAATAGTCAATGGGTAGTTTTCATATTGTATCCACCTTTGTGATACAGCTCCATCAATAATTATAAGTTATATTTATTAAATAATAATAAATAATAATTTCATTTTATAGTAAATGTATGTTAAAATCAAGACCGTCGAATTTATATAAATGTGGAATTTGAGAATGGAGTTAGTAAAATGGTAACAACTATAAAACAAGTTTTTCCCGGGATTCTTTTGGCGGTGGTTCTTGCCGGAGTATCTATCGTCATAAGCGGTTTTATTCCCTACCACCTCATCAGTGCAGGCGTTTTTGCCCTGCTTATCGGTATGGCTTTCAATCCCATCATCTCCCGTTATAAAATCTTTAAACACGGTATTTCTCTAACTTCTAAGCAGATACTGCGTCTGGCCATTATTCTAATGGGCCTTACCTTAAGCTTTACTCAAGTATTACAGGTTGGACGCTACTCGCTCATCGTCATGTGCTTTACCCTGTTTGCTGCCTTTGGCGGCGGCTATGTACTGGGTAAGCTTTTTGGAATGAACTGGAAGCTTTCCGGCTTGATTTCTGCAGGTACCGGCATTTGCGGCGGCTCCGCCATTGCGGCAATAGCACCCACCATTGACGCCGAAGATCGTGATATTGCATACGCAATCTCTGCAACATTTATCTTTGACATAGTGATGGTGGTTCTCTTTCCCATTATGGGACGCTATTTTGGTATGAGCGACATCGGCTTTGGACTATGGGCCGGTACCGCTGTTAATGACACTTCCTCGGTAGTTGCTGCAGGTTACGCATTTTCGGACGCTGCCGGAGCTTATTCTGTCATTGTAAAGCTTACCCGCACCCTTTCCATCATTCCTGTGGTTCTGATTTTCTCCTTTATCAACGAGCGCCTTAACGCCCGCAAGCTTGCGGCTGCCACAGGACAAACTGTTGAGCACCGCAAGGTTAATCTCAAAAAAATCTTTCCTTACTTTATCTTGATGTTTCTTGCCATGGTTGCCATTAAAAGCACCGGCATTGTTTCCGATACTCTCAGTGAACAGGTCTCTAACCTAAGCAAATTTTTTATGGTGATGGCTTTGGGTGCCATTGGGTTAAAAACCAATTTTAAAGAAGTTTCCAAATCAGGATTTTTACCCATGCTCCATGGGTTTATCATCTCGGCCCTGGTTGTTGTGGTGTCCTTTATGGTACAGCTGATGATGGGTCAAATCTAAATCTCGTTATAAAAAACCAGAAGCGGTGAAGCGGTTCCGTTTCTGGTTTTTTTCTATTGCTGGTAAAAATTTTGTATTGAAAATGAGTAAAATTTAAAAGAACCCATTGACAAATAGATAAGCCTATCGTACTATTGTATTAAGCCAATAATACAATAGTACAGAAAGGAGACGACGCCATGGCATGGAACCTGGTAAGCGATCGACCAATTTATATTCAGCTGGTTGACCGTATTAAGTTGGGCATTCTGTCGGGAGAGTTTTCCGCCGGATCACGGATGCCCTCGGTGCGTGACCTTGCAGCCGAGGCAGGAGTTAATCCAAATACCATGCAAAAAGCATTAAGCGAGCTGGAGCGAGAGGGGTTTTTAACCAGCCAGCGTACAAGCGGACGCTTTGTAAGCATGGATGACAGTATATTTGCTCAGGTAAAGGAGAGTTTGGCAATGGAAGCCATTGAAGAATTTTTAGAAAAAATGGCCCGCCTGGGCTTTGACCGGGAACAGGTGGCAGCAATGATTGCTTCGTTTGTACCAAAGGAGGAACACTGAAGATGGAACAAAAATTAAGTCCAAATTCCATGGCAGCCCCCGGCCCTGCGCCTATTTTGCAATGCTGCCAGC
>JAEYXR010000091.1 GCA_023431215.1 Bacillota bacterium | reverse complement strand
CTTGTGGCGGAAAGAGAGGGATTCGAACCCTCGGTACGCTATTAACGTACACACGATTTCCAGTCGTGCGCCTTAGACCAGCTCAGCCATCTTTCCATTCTTTATTCTGCTTTGAGGGGCTCAACAGTTATATATTATATTACATGTCTTTTTAAAAAGCAAGTACTTTTTAAAAAAAAATTTTCATACACTATTGTTGCTATCTGACAGCTATTTATACTATAATAAATATAATTGTATAGCAACGTAGAAAGAAGGATTTAGAAAAAATGCAGCGTACAGAAATCAAAGCACTTTTTGCCGGAGTTGCCAATTATATAGACTCCGAGGTGACAGTTGCCGGTTGGGTCAAAACCCTCCGTGATTCTAAAGCCCTGGGCTTTATTGAGCTAAATGACGGCAGCTGCTTCCGCAATCTGCAGGTAGTGTTTGAGTCCTCCAAATTGGAGAACTTTGCTGTTATCGCCAAGCAAAATGTGGGTGCAGCTTTGGTGGTAACAGGTAATATTGTGTTAACCCCCAATGCCAAGCAGCCTTTTGAGATTCATGCTACCTCCATAGAGGTGGAAGGCACCTCCAGCCCGGAATACCCACTGCAAAAGAAAAAGCACTCTCTGGAATATCTGCGCACCATCCAGCACCTGCGCCCCCGTACCAACACCTACAGTGCGGTATTCAGAGTTCGTTCTGTCGCTGCTTATGCCCTGCATAAGTTTTTTAATGACCGTGGATTTGTTTATGCTCATACACCCATTATTACCTGCAGTGACTGCGAAGGCGCCGGTGAAATGTTCCACCTGACCACCCTGGATATTGCAGAACCTCCAAAAACCGAAGCCGGTGCTGTGGACTATTCTGCAGACTTCTTTGGTAAACCCGCCAATCTTACTGTTTCGGGTCAGCTGCAGGCAGAGTGCATGGCCATGGCTTTTTCCAAAGTTTACACCTTTGGCCCTACTTTCCGTGCCGAAAAGTCCAACACTCCTCGTCATGCTGCAGAATTTTGGATGATTGAGCCGGAGATTGCCTTTGCAGACTTGGAAGACGATATGCAGCTTGCCTCTGACATGATTAAATTTGTTTTAAAATATGTCATGGAAAACTGTCCCGAGGAAATCGCTTTCTTTAACAGCTTTTATGACAAGGAGCTTATCGAGCGCCTGACTAATGTAATTGAATCTGAATTTGGCCGTATCACTTATACTGAGGCAGTTGAGATTCTGGAAAAGGTTAAGGATCGTTTTGAGTACCCCGTTTACTGGGGCTGCGACCTGCAGACCGAACACGAGCGTTACCTCACTGAGGTAGTATTTGGTAAGCCTGTCTTTGTTACCAACTATCCCAAGGAAATCAAAGCCTTTTACATGCGCATGAACGACGACAACAAGACCGTTGCCGCAGTAGATTTGCTGGTGCCCGGTGTGGGAGAAATTATCGGCGGTTCTCAGCGTGAAGAGCGTTTGGATCTGCTTACCAAGCGTATTGAAGAAATGGGCCTTACCGAGGAGGATTATTGGTGGTATCTGGACCTTCGCCGTTTTGGCGGTACCAAGCATGCAGGCTTTGGTCTGGGTTTTGAACGTCTCATCATGTACATGACCGGTGTCTCCAACATTCGTGATGTTCTTCCCTTCCCCCGCACCACTGGCTCTGCCGAGTTTTAATCAATAATGTACTAAGCACCGCTTTCAAAAAAGAAAGCGGTGCTTTTTCACCACTTAACCCTTTTCCAGCATGCCCATTACCAGTACAACGATAATACCCATCATCAGGGCAGTCATGGAGAACCTGGGATGGTCTCCTTTTTGAGAAGTAGGAATTAACTCCTCACAGCTTACATAAATCATCAGCCCCGCAATGGCTGCTATAATGGTGCCCATGGTAAAGTCACTTAGCCCTGCAAATACCTTTCTTCCCAAAAAGAAGCCGGCTAGCACAGGCAGTGCTGTAGAAGCACTGAGCAAAAATGCCTTTAGCCTGCGGCCGGTTGCATAATAATAGGGTGCCGAGGTGCAGATACCCTCGGGAATATCATGGACAGCCAATGCCACCGCCAAAAACAGCATTTTTCCGCCTTGGGACATGGATGCTCCCGAAGCCATTGCCATACCTTCGGGGAAGTTATGTAAAAAGATAGCTGCAACCATCAGCAGAGAAAGATTTTCCATTTCCGCTTTCCCGGCATCTTCTATTGAGGTGTTCCCTCTTAAGTGCGGAAACACTTCGGTCAGCAGCAGCATGACCAAAAGCCCCACCAATATTCCTGCTATGGTGGCAGGTGCCCCGCACATTGCCAGGCTTTCCGGCAGCATCTCTAAAAAAGAGATTGCTAACATGGTTCCCCCGGCAAAGCTGAGCATCGCATACATACCTGCCGGCCGGGGTCTAATCAATACCCCTGCCAGCGACCCCAGCAGCGGTCCTGACAGCGAAACAGCCAGCACTACCCAAATATTCTCTGCCATTAGCTCACCTTCTTTTCTTCCTTATATATATGTGCTTATCTAAGCATCAAGACTTTACGTCGGCTGCAAAAATAAGTACAATATATCTTATCTTTTGTAAAAGCAATCAAATTGTTTTTTTATTGTTATTTTTTCGCCCCACCAATTTGTTTTTGGTTCTTACAACCATATAATAATCTCTTTTATTTTTTACTTTATGTTACAAGCACAGAACGGAGCTTTTTATGATCATTGATTTTCACATGCATCTTTTTCCTGACACATTGGCACAACGTACCATCCCCATGCTTGCTTCCATAGCAAATCAAATCCCCGCTACCAACGGAACTGTCAGCGACACCCTGCAAAAAATGGATGCTTGGGGAGTAGACAAAGGTGTCGTTTTGCATATTGCCACCAAACCCGCCCAGCAAAAAAATGTCAATGATTTTGCTGCCAGTATACAGGGAGAACGGTTTTATTCCTTTGGCTCTGTGCATCCCGATGCGCAAGATGCTTTGGATGAGCTGGCTCGGATTAAGTCTTTGGGACTAAAGGGTGTAAAGCTTCATCCAGAATATCAGGGATTTTATGTAGACGACCCAAAGATGTTTCCACTTTATGATGCAATGATACAACTAAACCTGCCCGTACTGTTTCATTGCGGTTGGGATGCAGCCTCACCTGATGTTATCCATGCCCCACCCCACCGGATGGCTCATCTTCTAACACTGTTTCCAAAGCTTACGGTAATTGGCGGACACATGGGCGGCCTGCGGATGTACGACGAGGTAGAAGAATATTTGTTGGGAAAGAACATTTACCTGGAAACCTCCATGTCTCCCCGATATTGTTTAAAAGAAGGACAGTTTTCTAATCTTCTCAACAAGCACGACCCCCAACTTTTGCTGTTTGGCACCGATTGCCCCTGGGGCGAGGCTCCCCAAACTCAAGCAATGGTTGAGTCTGCGGTTTTAAATAACACCTATTTGGACCAAATTATGTATAAAAATGCATTAGAGCTTTTAAAATAGCCTTATTCAAAGAAATACACACCCCGATATTTTAATGCCGGGGTGTGTATTTGCATCTTTTTTAGAATCGAATGCAACTTTATCTAAATGATGTTGCAAGATAATATTTTAATAATGCATTTTATATTTATTTTAATAGCGTTTTTAAAGTAAAACACATATAATACGAATGATATAATTTTAGTCTTTCATT
This sequence comes from Bacillota bacterium, assembly GCA_023431215.1. Classification (GTDB taxonomy): domain Bacteria; phylum Bacillota; class Clostridia; order Oscillospirales; family Ruminococcaceae; genus Angelakisella. Next base: position 4,943 of record JAEYXR010000091.1, on the reverse strand, counting down.
TTTTAACCAATGCGCACTGATAATTTGCAAGTTTTTTTGTGATTATGTCAATTGCTTGTATTGACGAATAAGAATACAATAGTAACATGAGTTAAAGTAACCAAAGCTGATTGAACACAGTAAAAGGAGGAGAACCCATGACCACTGAAAAATCTTACCTGCTTCATTTGCAGTCTCTTATTGAAGAAGAGCTGACCCGCATCGATAACATGAAATCCGCTGAAGATTTCATTGACTTTAACACCCTCCCCACTGTAGTGATTGGCATGGCAGCCGGAGATGGTATCGGCCCTGTCATTATGCGTGAGACACAGCGCATCTTAGACCATTTGCTGGCAGACGAAATTGACTCCGGACGTATTGAACTGCGTAATATCGAAGGACTTACCATAGAAAACCGCAGTGCAAAAATGCAGTCTGTACCCGATGATGTCATGGCAGAAATCAAAGCCTGTCATGTTCTTTTAAAAGGGCCTACCACCACCCCACAGAAAGGTGACGGCCGTCCCAATCTCCCCAGTGCCAACCTCACCATCCGCAAGGCGTTGGATTTATTTGCTAACCTGCGCCCTGTAAAGATTCCCAGCCGTAATGTTGACTGGGCCTTCTTCCGGGAGAATATTGAGGGGGCATACCTATGGGGCAGCAAGGGTATTCAGGTCAGCGATGATTTAGCCATAGACTTTGTGGTTGAAACCAAGCAAGGCTCCGAGCGAATTGCCCGCGCCGCCTTTGAATACGCCAAAAATAACGGTAAAGACCGTGTATGTGTGGTAACCAAAGCAAACATTGTAAAAACCACCGACGGCAACTTTTTGGCTGCATGCCGCCGCGTCAAGGAGGATTATCCAGGTATTGAGCTGGATGAGCGCCTAATTGATGTTTGCGCTGCAAAGCTGATTAACGATAATTACGTAAAAGGTCTTAGTGTTTTTGTACTACCCAACCTTTACGGAGATATTATTACCGATATTGGTGCCGAGCTGCAGGGCGGACTGGGCACAGCCGGTACCGCCAATTTAGGTAAACGCTACGCCATGTTTGAGGCTATCCACGGGTCTGCCCCCGACTTGGTTGCCAGCGGACGCAGCCACTACGCCAACCCCACCAGTTTGCTTCGTGCAACAGTTATGATGCTCAACCACATTGGCCGCCAGGAGAAAGCCGCCCTGCTGGAAAAAGCTTTGGATATTTGCTGCGCAGACCCCAAGCACGGTATGTCCTCTGACAATTGCTCTGTTACCGCAGAATCTTTTGCCAATTTTGTAATGTACACCATTACCAACCTGGAAAACAAAGCTGCATCTGTGGCAAAGGTAATTTAAAAGAATTTTTAAAGTCCCGGTCAATGTGGCCGGGACTATTTCTGTTTTCGAGCTTATCGGGTACTTTTCTGCCTTGTATTTGCAGGATAAAAAAGCTATAATTATTAAAACTGCCTACTACAGTTTTAATAATTGCGCATCTGCCTTTGGCAGGCGCCTTGAAATCTAAAAGACCATGGGCGACAAAGCGTTCAGTCCCATTTTATAATGCTTAACAAAACCAATTATTTTTTATATCATAGAGTTTGGAGGTTACTCCATGAGTCAAGACTTTAATCAGCTTAATTCTGAAATTAACCGTGTGGTGGAAAAGGTATTGAATACAGCTCAGCTGGATGAACTGAAAGATACTATTTACAGCGCGGCTAATGACATTACCCAGGCAGCCAAAGAGGTTGCACAGGAAGTAAAAACTGCGGCACAGGAGGCACAAAAAACTGCTTCCTCTTACCGCCCCCCCGTTTCAAAAAACGGTATACCAAATTATCATCCCAACTACAAAAAAAACAACACACCCAAGCCGCCCCTCACCTACGCACCCGGTCAGGGCTGGAATACACAAAATCAGCCCTACCAAGCAACAGGATATAAACAACCCAAGGGTGCTGATGTAAAGCGTCAGCAAAGCGGTGTTCCTGCTGCGCGGGGTATCCGGATACAAAAAACAAGCCGACCTTTTTTGGTGTTTGGCTGGATTATTTTTATTTTTGGCGTGTTGGGTCTTTTGGTGTCGGTTACTACGCCGCAAGATGCCTTTTCCTTACTCTTTTATGGTTTTGCACTGGTTACCGGCGGCGGTTTGCTTGGCCGTGGCTTTCAGCTTAAACGCATGGAACAACGATATCTCCGCTATCTTCAGCTTTTGCAGGGGAAAAGCTACTGCCCTATTAGTGAGCTGGCAGCGGCATGCGGAGCAGATTCTAAAACCGTCCTAAAAGATGTAAAAAAAATGATGCTCACGCAGCTTTTGCCGGTTGCATATCTTAACGACGAAGAAACCTGCCTGATGCTGGATCACCCCACTTACCAGCAGTACCGCCGTGCACAGCAGCTTCAACAGCAAAAGCAGCGCGAAAAAGAAGCCCTAGACAGCAAATGTCAGGCCAGCCCTGATTATGCCGTTCTTGCCGACACCTTAAAGGAAGGTCAACGGTATCTGCATCAAATCAGAAGTATCAATATTGATTTGCCCGAAGAGGAGATTTCTAAAAAGCTGGACGCACTGGAAGAAACAACCGATAAAATTTTTAAGTATGTAGAACAACATCCCGACAGACTTTCTCAAATACGCAAATTTATGTCGTACCACTTGCCTACCACGCTAAAGTTGATGGAGGCTTATCGTGACCTGGAGCGCCATAACCTAAATACTCCCGAGGTGTTGGAGACCAAATCTGAAATTAAAGGCGCCTTGGATAATATTAACATTGCCTTCGGTACACTCCTGAGCAACCTGATGCAAAACGACTTAATGGAGCTTTCGGCCAGTGTTTCTGCGTTAGAAACCATGTTGGCACAAGACGGCCTTACCGGCAGCAAGGATTTTCACTCCAATCCCTCTATGAAATTGGAATAAACAAGCATTTGTTGCATGCTATCTGCTATTATACTATTGCCGGTTTTAACCCGGCGGAACGGAGACTGCTATGGAAGAAAAATTTGACCAGGTACCCGTGCCATCCCTGACTCTGGAGGGTGTTGATGCCCTTGTGATTGAAGCGACAGCACCAGCGGATACCGAGCTTACCGCTGCTGATGCGCCTACCGGACAGGAGGCCATTCAAGAGGTTATCCTCTCCCCTGAGGAGGAGGCTATGGTTGCGGAATTTATTCCCAAAATACAGCTTGACAATTCCACCATGGTGCTGCAATATGGTGCCGCTGCGCAAAAGAAAATTGCCAACTTCTCCGAAAACATTCTGGACAGCGTAAAAACCAAGGACTTGGGCGAAGTGGGTGAAATGCTTACCGGAGTTGTTACCGAGCTTAAGGGCTTTGATGCTGAAGAAGAAAAAGGTCTTTTTGGATTTTTTAAAAAGAGCGGAACAAAAATTACTGCGTTAAAGGCCCGCTACGATAAGGCCGAAGGTAATATTGCAAAAATTTGCCAGGCGCTGGAAACACATCAGGTTCAGCTGCTCAAGGATACTTCCATGCTGGATAAAATGTATGACTTAAACACTGCCTATTTTAAAGAGCTTTCGCTCTACCTGGTTGCAGGAAAGCGTAAACTGGAGCAGGTACGCAAGGAGGAGCTAGCTGCGCTGAATCAAAAAGCCTCTCAAAGCAACCTGCCGGAAGATGCGCAGGCCGCAAATGACCTTGCCGCCTTGTGCAACCGTTTTGAAAAAAAACTGCATGACCTGGAGCTTACACGCATGATTTCGCTGCAGATGGCTCCTCAAATCCGTTTGGTGCAAAACAACAACACCCTCATGGTAGATAAAATTCAGTCCACTTTGGTAAATACCATCCCCTTGTGGAAGAGCCAAATGGTTTTGGCATTGGGCATGGCACATTCTCAGCAGGCAGCCTCTGCCCAGCGCCAGGTTACCGATATGACAAACCAGATGCTGCGCAAAAATGCCGAAGCGCTAAAAATGGCCACTATCGAAACCGCCAAGGAATCCGAGCGTGGTATTGTTGATATGGAAACCTTACGCCTTACCAATCAAAATCTTATTTCCACTTTGGATGAGGTGATGCGCATTCAAAGCGAGGGACGCCAAAAGCGCCGTGACGCTGAAGTTGAGCTGGGTCGTTTGGAGCAAGAGCTGAAGCATAAGCTGATTGCCGGTTGATAAAGTAATAACTATCACCCATATAATTAAATTATCTTTCTGCAATATTTTGGCGCAAACACTATGTGATATTTGTGTCTCCAATTACTTTGAAATAAACTTTTTACGTCATCCATTTGACACGAACCTCCTGTGACTTTTTGTGGTTGCCAGACCTCTTTAGTCTAACACAGGAGGCTTCCCTCTTTGCTAAAGCTATTCTTTTCAACCCCCGGTTTAGCCGGGGGTTTTGTCTTGCCTTTTCGGCGCACCAAAAAAAGGGAGCGAACAACCTGTGTTGCTCGCTCCTTTTTGTATCTGCCGGTAAACGGCAGGTTTTTATCTTTACGCCCACTGTTAGGGGCTGCAAGGTACAGCTTAAGCCTTCATTAAATAGAAATCTCGTAAGCTACCTTATACAAATACTGATCAATATCCTTGGTCATTTCCAAGGCTTCGTTAATGTCATAATCCACAGTGCGGTTGTTCTGAATGCCCACAACACGGTTGCCCTTGCCCTGCTCCAGCAGCTCAACAGCACGGTAGCCCATAACACTGGCATGAACACGCTCCATGGCGGTAGGGGTGCCTCCGCGCTGAATATGACCCAAAACAGTCAGACGGCTTTCAATACCGGTTTTTTCTTCAATGTACTCACAAATGCGCTTGCTGTCGCCAACACCTTCGGCAATAATAACAATAAAATGCTGTTTACCGGTTTTTAGGGTAGCCTTCATTCGGTCGATAACGTCTACATCAATATCAAACTCGCGCTCGGGCACCAGTACAGAAATTGCACCGCAGGAAATACCCGCATGCACGGCGATGTGTCCTGCAC
>JAEYXR010000072.1 GCA_023431215.1 Bacillota bacterium | reverse complement strand
CTGGGGGATATTCCCCGCCAGCTGCAAAATAAACACTATGATGGTGCAGACGCCAGAGTCAAGGGTCAGTTTTATCAGTATCCCCACGACTTTCCCAACCACTGGGTACAGCAGCAGTACCTGCCCGATGAGCTAAAGAATCGCGTCTATTACGAATTTGGAGAGAACAAAACCGAACAGGCAGCCAAGGAATACCGCCGTAAGGTAAGGGGGGAGGGACAAAAATGAAATATCCCTGCCCCTGCTGCGGATATTTGACCTTGCCTGTGCCCAAAGAAGATGCCATTGCCTACATCTGCCCGGTATGCTTTTGGGAAAATGATGTATTTACCAAATCTGATGAGGAGCCCAGTGACGAAAATCATGGGTTGACTTTAATACAAGGGCGGCAGAATTATCAAAATTTTGGCGCCAGTGAAAAATCCATGCTGAAACATGTGCGAAAGCCCCTGCCGGAAGAAATTCCAAGGGGGGACTAAAGGAAAAAAGGAGCGTACCGCGGGTACGCTCCTTTTTAGTTTGGTGTATTTATGCCCGTGCTTGCAGCACAAGGTGACACTGCTGCTGAATCTTACACTCTGCAAAGTAGCGGTTTTCCAGAGGAATCCATTCCTCCATAAAACGCCGGTGCATCGCTTCTCCGTTGCGGGCAAGAATGCGGCTGCTTTGCAGGGCAGGGTCGATGCTGACAAACACCTTAAGGTCATAAGCCTTTGCCAGTGCAGGATGAAGGCTGTAGACACCTTCAACAATGGTTAAGGGCTTTGGCTCTGCCAAAACCTCCTGACCCAACGCCATTTGAGAACAATCAAACCGCCGCCAGACAAAGGGTCTGCCGCTTTGCACCCCTGCCAGAATTTCTGCGGCAAAACGCTCATGGTCAATATTGCCGCCTGCCTGTGCAAAGCGCTGAGGTGTGCGCTGATGAAGCTGCAAAAAATAGTCATCCATATGGAACACATTACAGGAGTAAACTTGGGACAAAAGCCGCCCCAGAGTACTTTTGCCGCCACCGCTGTTGCCGTCTATGGCTACTAGTAGCTTCTGCTTTTGGCTCATGGCAGCATCAATGGCACAAAATAAAGGCAGAGCGTGTACAAACTCCTGCCGTATCACCCGGTAAGCAGGGGCGTAAGCTGCCCGAAATTGAGGGCTATGGTGTACTGCCGGACAGCCGGAAGCAATATATTCTTCTATAGTCTCTTTGGCAAGGGTGCCATCAAAGGGCAACACACCGTTTTGGCAAAGTAAGGGCACCTGCCTAAGAAGCTGGGCCAGTAGCTGACGGTTGCCGCAGGAGGCACGGGAGGTGGCAACAAACATGGTGTTAAGAGTGACGGGAGAAAGCCCCTGTTCAGTCAGGCCGCCAAGGTGTAGCCGGCAAAAGCCGCCGCCAATGTCGTCAAATCCATTTTGGCTTTGGGGCTTTAATGCAGCAAGCTCTTCCTCAAGCCAAAGCAAGCTTTGTTGTGATGAGATAACGGCATGCTCGGTGCCTAAGGTATGCTGGTATGCCAGTTTGATGATATCTGATAGCTGCATCTTCGGATACAGTGCCATCTGCTTCTGCAGAAGCGAAATCCAATACTCCATATATTTGTCCTCAATTGGTAACAGATTGTTTTTTATGCCTTAACGGGGATTTGCTTGGCCTTACGCAGCGCCGCCACGATGATGGGGATGAGCACCAGCTGCAGCAAAATACCGGGTGCAGCGTTGATAAAAGCACCTGCCATAAAAATCTGCAAGCTAAATGGATTGCCTGCCATGCCGTAAAGCACCAGGCTTATCAAACCCCACACAATACGGCCGCCAAGCATTGCGCCAATGAGTGAAAGATAGATGTTGGGGGTGGTTTTTGGCAAACGCTGATACAGAACACCACAAAGCCAGCCGTAAGCTGCCAGCTCAAAGGCCATGGCAATGGCGGTGGGGAACATGGGGGGCATACCAAACATCATGCTGCGCAGGATGGGAACTACAAAGCCCACCAGCAATCCAACGGGCCCTCCGCACACAAAGCCGCACAGCAGTACGGGAATGTGCATAGGAAGCAGACGGCTGCCAATACCGGGAATTTGTGCTGTTAAAAAAGGCATGACAATGCCCAGAGCCAAGAACAGGCCTCCAAGTACCATTTGTTTTACGGTAATTTTTTTCATCAGTCAATTTCCTCCATCGTCAAAATAATTGGGGAAAACCATCTTTGCACAAACTTTTATGCGCCATAGTATACAATAGAGCGTATCGCCCTGCGCATAGGGCTTTTTGCATAGCAAAAAAGCCACAAAGAACACAGCCCTTTCCCGGTTTTGGGAGGGGGCATGCACCTTCGTGGCGTTTGGTTACGTGCAAAGAGGAAATAAAGACTTTTTCTCAATCAAATCTTAAAAAGCGGTTGAAAAAAAGCAGCCTTGGCTTCTTACCAAAGTCATTACGCTTAAAATTTTAACATACAGCGGTATATAATGTCAAACAGCACCTTCCCCGTTAAAAAGGAAAGGTGCTGTAATATGTTGGTTGAAAATAGATGGTTAATCGTTGGGCAGAAATGCATCGTGGATGGCTTGCACCGCACGGCTGGCATCCTCTTTTCGAATCAGAACAGAAATCTTGATTTCGCTGGTGGAAATCATCTGAATATTGATGCCCACATCAGCCAGCGCCTCAAACATTTTAGCGGCAACACCGGCGTTGGTGGCCATACCTGCGCCAACAATAGAGACTTTGGAGACGTTATCGTCACAGACAATATCATGAGCTTTCATCACCTGGTTAAGCCCGTTAAGAACCTCAATGGCGTCATCCTTGCGGTCTTGCTCAACGGTAAAGGTAATATCTTTGGTGTTGTTACGGCCCACAGACTGCAGAATGATGTCAACATTGATCTTTTTGGCTGCCAGGGCAGAGAATATCTTAAAGGCAATGCCGGGGACGTCCTGTACACCGATAATGGACAAGCGGGCTACCTTGTCGTCCTTTGCCACACCCTTAATCAGCATCTTTTCCACATTTACAACCTCCTTGACAATTGTTCCAGGCCTCTTGGTCAGGCTGGATAGCACTTCCAAATTTACATTATATTTTTTTGCCATTTCCACACTGCGGTTATGCAGCACCTGAGCACCCAGGGTTGCCAGCTCCAGCATCTCGTCAAAGGTGACCTCATCCAGTTTGCGGGCAGACTTTATGACACGGGGGTCGGCGGTATATACGCCGTCAACATCGGTATAGATTTGGCACAGATCGGCATGGCACACAGCGGCAATGGCAACTGCGCTGGTATCCGAGCCGCCACGGCCCAAAGTTGTAATATCATCGTAGCGGTTAATGCCCTGGAAGCCGGCAACAATGACAATATTGCCCTTATCCAGTTCATTGGTCAGCCGTTCCTTATCGATACGGCGGATACGGGAGTTACCATGGGTGGAATCGGTGACAAAGCCAGCCTGCCAGCCGGTCAGAGATTTTACCGGATACCCAAGAGATTCTATAGCCATGGCCAAAAGCGCAATGGAAATTTGCTCTCCCGTAGAAAGAAGAACATCCATCTCACGCTTTGAGGCCTTGGGGTTTATCTCCTGAGCCTTGGCAATTAGGTCATCGGTGGTATCACCTTGTGCAGACACCACCACCACCACGCTATTTCCTTGTTTGTAAGTATCGGTGACGATTTGTGCCACATTGCGGAGTCTTTCGGCATTTGCAACCGAGGAACCTCCAAATTTTTGTACAATTAAGCTCATATGTTGTTACCTCCCGTAGTTGTAAGGAACGCTGGGGTGAAGAAACAATGGAGAACACAAAACCAAAACTTTGTTTTTTGCTTCCCCAGGTGCCGTATATCCTGAAACAGCCGGAATGCTGGCGTGTGGCCAAGACTTGACGCATAAAAGCGTCATAGCCCAGAAAATTTTACTAAGCCATTGTCACCACAGTACCGGTGTTATCGGGGCTAAGATTTTCTAACCGCCAGCCTGTCAGGCCGCGGCTATCCAGCCAGCATCTGAGCTGCCGCGCAAAGTTTTGGTCGGCAGCGGGGACAATGGCCATAAGGGTGGAGCCGGCACCGCTGAGATATGCACCATAGGCTCCATATTCCAAACAGGTAGCCAGCACCTGCTGACCGCCTTTAATCAAACCAAGACGGTATGGCTGATGCAGCTTGTCGCCACAGGCTACCCGCAAATTTTCATAGTGACCGCTGCACAGGCTGCTGGCCATAAGTGCAGCACGAGACAGATTGTACACAGCCTCTTTATGCTCAATTTCTTTGGGTAGCGCCGAGCGTGCCAAGCTGGTTTTAAGCTCAAAGTCAGGAATAATTGTAACAAACTGCAAGTCATCTGGAAGCTGCTGGCGGCAATAATAAACCTTGCCGTTTTCCATGGCGGCGGTTACCTGTCCACCCAAAATGGCAGGGGTAGAGTTGTCCGGGTGACCCTCCATGGCCGCAGCCATATTGATAATGTCTGCCGAGGTCAGCGGACTTTCCATTAAAATATTTGCCCCCATAAGCCCTGCTACAATACAGGCGGAGCTGCTGCCCAGTCCTCTGGCCATGGGTATGGCATTTTCCTGTCGGATATGAAGGCCGCAAAAGGGCTTTCCGCAAATATCAAATAAGTACTTGGCTGTTTTATATACCAGATTATGCTCATCGGTGGGAATCGGTGTGTTGTCTACAGATTCTACCAGCACACCATCCCACAACTCCATCCATACGCGGTTGTGCATTCCAACCGCCAAACCCAGCGAATCAAAGCCGGAGCCGATATTGGCACTGGTCGCCGGGATTTTTATTTCTATCATTCCGTTCTCCTCCAGTGGAACCTGTACTTAGGACAATACCCCACAATTTTCGGTACAAAATCACATGGCCGATGCTTTCATGAAAAAGACTTCTGCTCTTTCCATTATGGACCAAAGGCGCAAATAATTATTATTGCTGCAAGCCAGACTTAATAATCCAGAACACGGACAAGACCCAAAAGGCGAATGTCGTTTTCTTTTAAAGCCTCGACCTTTGCAGCAAGCTCCGCCTCGGTAAGCACAGGAGTGATAAAGGCAAGCTCGTCATCATTTTCTCTGGGGGCCAAAACTTTGATACGGCCAAACAACACACGCATTTTGGCAAGTAGCTCCTGCCCCTGTACACGTAGATAGGCGGAAACAGGGAAGGATGCAAAATCGGCCAGCACACTGTCGTCTGCATCTTTCCATTGCAGGGATTTTACGGTAGAAGTTGCCTTGATGGCATCAATAACATCGGAAACTACAGCAGAAGCGGTGGGCAGCTTGCCGGCACCTTTGCCGTAAAATACAACGTCACCGGTGGCGTCGCCACGAACCAAAATACCGTTAAACACATCATCCACACCGGAAAGCTGACTCTCCCGGGAGACAAAGGCAGGGCTGACCATGGCGCTTACTTTGCCGTCAGGCAGGCGCTTGCACCGGCCGATGAGCTTGATGACACCGCCCCAGCTTTCGGCATAAGCCACGTCCTCCAGAGTAATGCTGCGGATGCCTTCGGTATAGACTTTGTCCGGGTATACATGATGCCCAAAAGCCAAAGAAGCCAAAATACAAATTTTACGGCAGGCGTCGTGGCCGTCTACGTCGGCAGATGGGTCGCGCTCAGCATATCCCAGCTCTTGAGCCAGAGCCAGGGCCTGGTCAAAGGGCATGCTTTCACGAATCATCTTGGTCAGTATAAAATTAGTGGTACCATTGAGGATACCGCCGATTTCATGAATTTCGTTGGCACCCAGACACAGGTGCAGCGGCTTGATGATAGGAATACCGCCGCCTACGCTTGCTTCAAAAAAGAAGTTGACATGATGCTTGGCGGCAAGCTCCAGCAGCTGAGCGCCCTTTGCCGCCACCAGCTCTTTGTTGGAGGTGACGACACTTTTGCCGCGGCTCAGCGACTCCTTGGCAAAGGTAAAGGCAGGTTCCACGCCACCCATTACCTCCACCACCACCTTGACCTCATCATCATTTTTAATTACGTCAAAGTCGGTGACAAATTTATCGCCATAGGGCAGATGGGGGAACTCTCGCCGGTCTAAAATATATTTGATATTGATGTTGTTACCTGCTTTTTTTTCAATACCCTCTTTGTTTTTTTGCAGGACTTCTACCACGCCGGAACCAACCACGCCGTGGCCCAAAATTGCAATTTGAATCAAAAGATACCCCTCCCAAGTTATGAATCTGCATTGGCTCAACGAAACATTGCTTAGACGGCATAAGCTGCCTTTTATGTTATTCATGGTTTATCTGCCAATGGTTTCAACAAGAATAAGCCATGGTGGTAACAAAAAAATTGGCACCATCTATCGTTTGCCTCAAATACAGATTCCGTTAGTTGCCGTTGTTGGCAGGATGCTTTACCGGGTAGTAAGAATACGAACTTCTACCACGCCGGGGAGCTGTTCCAACCGAGCCACTAAGTCAGTGGAAGAAGCATCACGGTCCAACCGGGCCGAAATAGAAACCGGAGCCACACCGTCTACAGGAATATTCTGATTCACTGTGAGGATGTTTGCACCGCATCGGGACAGCTCGTTAATCAATGCCGACAGCACTCCCGGACGGTCCTCCAAATTGGTGGTCATTGTCACCACATTTTCATCAATATTTTCGTTATGCATAAATACGTAATCCTTGTACTTATACATTGCACTGCGTGAAATGCCGGCCATCTTGGCTGCGTCAGAAAGATTTTTTGCCTTGCCCACGGCCAAAAGCCTCTTTGCTTCCACTACCTTCTGAAACACTTCGGGCAGTACGCAGCTGTCTACCAATAACAATTTTGAAGTTGCCATATTGTCCTCCATTCCATGTTCTGGATACAAGTGTCATTGTAATAAATACAATATTAACATGGTGTAACTTTTGTCACAATAGTTAATTAGCGTGATTTATAGCGATATTTGCCCGTTTTAAGCCGTTTTAATAAATTACGTCGCAAAATCTCGTGATATCTCGCTAATTTACTACACTAAAGTAAAAAAGTACAAGAATTTTTAGGTGATTCCAAATCTTTTGTGTCTTTTGTGCAAACACAATTGTCTTTGGGTATAAAGAAATATAACTTTTAAAAGGAAAAGCCTTGTATTAAGTTTTGGTAGTGTGAAAAAAAAAATAAAATCTGCATACACTGAAACAGAAAGCACATAAAAACAATAGTTGAAGAATCACCAGTTCCCTTGGTGATTTTGTTGAACAAAGACCAAAGGGGGATTCAGGTGGAGGCAAAGAATTTTTTGCTGCGCTTTGGAGTGGTGTGTGCCTGGGGCCTGCTGCTTTATTTGGGGATGAAATATCTGCTGCCTTGCCTGCTGCCTTTTTTGGTTGGCGGTGCCATTGCGCTGATGCTTCGGCCTGCCGCCCACAAAATTCAAGAAATTACCCGTATGACATGGCGGCCTTCTGCGGTGGCAACCACTGTTCTTTTTTACGGCATATTTGGTTTTATAATCTGGCGCCTGGGTGCCATGCTGGTAACACAGGTTTCGGCACTGTGCATGCATTTGCCGGAGTTTTATATTACGTCGGTAGAACCCTTGCTGATGCGGCTTAGTACCAGAATGGGAGGCTTTTTACAGTCAATCTCGCCCGAAGCATTTCGTGATATGACAACCTTGACCGAAAGTCTGGGTGGAACAGCACGGGAAGCACTTACCGTCGTATCTTCCAAAGCAATGGACAGCATAGCGACCTTGGCAGCGGCACTGCCTACTGTTGCACTGGCATTATCTTTTGCCATTCTTTCCTCCTTTTTTATTTTAATGGATTGGGATACCATTACTGCATTCTGCAAAAACAATATTCCCCGTACCCTTAAAAAACCTGTACAGGATTCAAAAGGTTTTTTGCTGCATACGGGAAAAAATATACTCAAAGCTTACTTTTTGCTGATGGTAATTACTTTTTGCGAGGTAGCCCTTGGCCTGTGGTTGCTTCGGGTGGAGTATTACCTTGCTCTTGGGCTGGTGGTAGCGTTAATGGATGCACTGCCGGTTTTGGGCAGCGGCAGCATCCTGGTACCATGGGGCTTATGTGTGCTGGCCTGCAATAATATTCCTTTGGGCGCCGGTATTTTGATACTATATGCTGTTATAACAGTGGTGCGAAGCTTACTGGAACCAAAAATTTTAGGTGATAAAATTGGTTTGCACCCTTTGGCAACATTGCTGGCAATGTACGCAGGCATGAAGCTGTTTGGTTTTTGGGGGCTGATACTTTCCCCTGTACTTGTTACATTGGTGATGCATTTGAGTAAAAAAGGCCACATTCATCCCATAACATAATCAAAAGCTGTCTATAGTTCGCTTTGACTACAGACAGCTTTTGATTTAATAATGATTTTATTTACAGGCAGACATGGAGTTGGCGCAATAAGTGGGGCCGCACTTTGCCTGATAACTGTACAATGTCTGCAAAAGCTGCTTGGGGTCAATGGGCTTGGCCAGGTGTGCATTCATACCAGACTGCAAAGCACGCCGCTGGTCTTCTGCAAATACATTGGCAGTCATGGCAATAATAGGAATAGACTTGGATTGAGGGTGACTGCTGTTACGAATAGCTTCTGTGGCCTGGTAACCATTCATCACCGGCATTTGAATATCCATTAAAATCAGGTCAAAGGTGCCGCGCCGGCTGTTAGAAAAGAGTTCCAGGCATTTTGCACCATTATCTACAGCTGTGACAGTGATGCCGTACTTTTCCAGCAGGCGGGTGGAAACCAGGGTATTGATGGGGTGATCCTCAACCAAAAGCACTTGCATCCCCTGTAGGTTAGGACCGCCATAAAAGTTTACTTCATAATTATTTTTTATATCCGTTAAGCTGTCTTGGGGCGCCAGAGCAATGGGGGCGTCTACTGTAAAGGTGGTACCCTTACCCAAGCTGCTTTCTACTTTAATATGGCCGCCACGCATATCAACAATGCCCTTTGTGATAGACAAACCAAGGCCTGTTCCCTCAATTTGATTCACAGAGGCAATGCCTTCCCGGTAAAATGGTTCGAATATGTAGGGCAAGCGTTCTTTGTCAATACCAATTCCGTCATCCTCAACTGAAAAAGAAAGAATGACAAGGTCAGGTTTTGAAGTGACCTTATCCCAAAAGCGCAAACGAATTTCTCCGTTTTGGGGAGAGAATTTAGAGGCATTGCTCAAAAGATTTAGCAGTACACGGTTTAGACGAACAACATCCCCAAAAAAATACCGGTGCTTTAAGCTTGATACATCAATACAGAGAGATTGTTGCTTATTTTGCAGCAGCGGGTCAATGATAGACTGCACTTCACCAATTGCTATATAGATGTCAAATCGCTCATTGATTAGGGCAACTCGCCCACTTTCAATTTGTGCCATATCCAAAACATCGTTGATAAGCCCCAGCAACTGTCGGGAGGAGGTGGTGATGACCGAAAGGCTTTGGGCGACCTTTTCCTGGTTGCCAATATCCATTTTAGCCAGCTCCGCCATACCAACAATGGCGTTCATGGGGGTACGGATATCGTGAGACATACTGGAAAGAAACATGGATTTAGCCCGGCTGGCATGTTCGGCAGCCTGTAAGGCTTTACTCAAAATAGCATTATTGCGCTCCTGTGCCTCGTACAAGCTTGTTACATTGGAACAGGTCATTAAGATGATGTTTTCTTCTGTGCCAGAATACATAAATTTTAAATTTTTATACTCATGTCTGTTATTCGCAGCTTTGGTTTTATAACACAAAGAAAAATACGGTTCGTTTTTTAGTGTCTCTTTGATAACCGGCAAAGTAAGTTTTTCAGAACATCTTTGCCAATCAGCAGGGTCGGCAATATCTTTAATAGAAGCCTGCAAAACAGAAGAAAAATCGTTTCCTGATGTTTCTGGTGTAAAGGGGCAATACTTGCCAAACCATTCAAAGGTACCGTTTTTAGTATCCCAAATCACAATGCAATCATAATCTGAAATACCAATGGTAGTGGCAATAATCTGGGCTATCTTGTTTTCGTGAATATCCTGTACATAGGTAAAGGCAATGATATCGCTTGTACCAGGGTGTCTGGTCATATTTACAGTTATGGATATCCACCTGATTTTTTGTTCTTCCACCAGAATAGGAACCTCAATGCTGATACTGGTTTGCCCAGCTAAGAACCGATTAATCAGTCCTACACGGGTGAAGATGTGCTGATGCTCAGAGCGTGCCTTATCACTGACAATAAGGGTTCTGACAAACTCAAAAAATTCATCGATACCCAAATGTGCATTGCCGATAAACGTCGAGATACTGCATGTACGCTCTTCAATGGTGTTGCGGGTAAGGTTGTAAAAGCAAGTGCAGATAGACTGCTGGCACATCATACTGCTATATGCCATTGCCTGGTGGTAACGCTCCTCTGCCCAAACCTGTTCAGAAATGTTTTGTGCGGAACCAATGGCCTTAAGAGATTCTCCCATCTCATTATAAAGTACGGTATATCGAATTAAGTACCAATTGTTATCTGGAGACAAATAACTTTTAATTGTAACTTCTACAGATTTTTCTCCATTTTTAATACGCCGGTGAGCATCTAAAAAAACATCAATATAATCTGGATGAATAAGACCTGCAGAAACAATACTGGTGGGATAATCTTCCCAAACCTTCTTTTCACCCGGATATAGCGCAGAGCGGAAACGATTGACACAACGGTCTTCGTGCATGTAATACTCCCAAAAATACATTTTAGAATGCTCAATGCATGCACGTAAAATAACTTCATTGGTGGCTGTGGTTTCCAAGTAAGGGATGGCATTGGAAGGAGTAGCTTGTACATTGGATATCTGTGCATTTTTGGTGGTATCCATTTTAGGCACCTCCTGCAGTATCAAATAGAGAGGACTGATAGATTTACCAGTATAACTAGTCGATTATTGTCTTATTTACATACTTAATTCTAATTATAATATACATTCCAAATTTTACAACAAATTGAAACTATTTTTTTGCGGTATTTACCACAAAACTTAAAAACGCCCCGCTGATAAAAACAACAGCGGAGCGTTTTTTATTTTTCATTAGTAACCATAAACTGATAGCCAACACCACGGACGGTACGGAGGTAGCAAGGCTGGTTGGGGTCTTCCTCCAGCTTTTGGCGCAGCCGCCGAATGTGCACCATGATGGTGTTGTCATCCACAATGTTGTCTCCCCATACATGAGAGTAGATTTGGTCTTTTGACAACACCTTGCCGGGGTTTTGCATAAAGTAACGGGCCATAAGGCTTTCTTTGGTAGAAAGCTGAAGGTCTACGCCGTCCTTCAGAAGACGCATTTCATCGGGTATGTAACAAAATGGACCAAGACGGAGGCTGGTGGGCAGGGAAGAACCGGCCAGATAGCTCCGCCTGAGACACGCTTTTACTTTTGCGCACAAAACGGAGGTGCTAAAGGGTTTAGTAACATAATCATCTGCGCCGATGCCAAGGGCAAAAACCTTATCGTTATCTGCCTGACGGCCGCTCAACACAAACACCGGTGTCAAAACACCCTGCTCGCGCAATCGGCGGATGACCTCAAATCCATCCATATCATCCATAACAATGTCTAAGATAATGAGGTCAAAGCTTTGCTGCTTGACCATGTGCAGGGCTTCGGGGCCGCTGCCTGCCTCAAAAGTAGCCATGCCCTCACAGCTTAATACCCGGCTGATGGTACGGCGAACAAACTTTTCATCATCTACAATTAAAATTTTAAAGCAGTCCAACTTCAATCCACCTTTGGCACATTATTATACAGGACGAACCAAGTCCGCATTAACAATGATAAAGCAGCAACGCTGCCAAACCAAAAATAAATGCTAAAGCCGGGAAACCATTATAAAACAGCTACCCGACCTGTATCTTGTAGCTATCATATCATATTTTTTTGAAAAACACAAAGAAAATATGCAATCTTAACAAAATTTAAGAATCAGTATGCCTTGGGTTAAGGTATAAGCGCTATAATTCAGGCAGAACATGAAATTTAGCGCTTCCTTACAAACGTATAAGGTGTGCATAAGTGGTCTACCCGGGCCGAGGGCCCTTTAAGCATAATGCATCAATTCTACCTTTTTTCATGCTGCCGGGTGTGCGGCAAAACTTAAGTGTTTCAAAAGGAGAGTAAAGAAATGAAAAAGAAGCTGACAGTATTTTTGTCCCTGATGCTTGCACTGCTGATGATGGCCGGATGTGCCGGAACTGCTCCTGCATCCTCCCAAGCCCCTGCCGGTTCCGATGCCAACGCACCTGCTGTTTCCAGCGAGCCCGAGGGTTGGAAGTGGGAACGTAAGGTAACTCTTGTTTGCCCCTGGGGTGTTGGCGGCGGCGCTGACGGAACCCTGCGTCCCTTGCAGCCCATTCTTCAGAATATTCTGGGTGTTCCTGTAGAAATTGTCAACGTAGAAGGTGCCGGCGGCGCCAATGGTATCGATTTTACCAACAAGCAGCCTGCCGACGGTTATACATATGTCCTTGCTACGCAATCAATTTTGATGCTGGATATTCAGAAAATTCTGCCCATGGAATTTAAAACCGAGTTTAAGCCTGTTGCCAAACTGGTTCACTCCATCAACATGATTGCCTCTTCCAAAAAAGCTATGGAAGGCAAGTTTACCAACTTTACAGAGTTTATTGAGTACGCAAAGGCACATCCCAAGGAGCTGACCTGCGGCATGCTGACTGCCACCGGCGCAGATGCTGTTTCCTTAAAGCAGACCCTGGCAGGCGGCCTTGGCTGTGACATCACCGAAGTAGAAAACTACGTCAAAATTGTTAACTACTCCAGCGGCTCCGAGCAGAGCTCTGCTATGGTAGGCGGCCACATCAATATCTGCATCACCGGCGCTACCGAAATTCAGGGCCTCATTGATTCCGGCGATATTGTTCCTCTTGTTTCTATGAGCGAGAAACGCATGAGCTCCTTCCCTGACATTCAGTGCACCGGCGAGTTGGGCATTGACTCTTACGTAGGCACATGGCGCGCACTGTTCTGCCGTACAGACACTCCCGCTGAAGCTGTTGATGCTATGGCTGCTGCTGTAAAAGAAGCTTGGGAACATCCTGATTATCAGGAATTCCTGAAAAACGCCAGCTATCTGGACCGCACCGGTTTTGCCAATGCAGAAGACACCGCTAAACTTAGAGATGAAGAGTATGTCACCTTTGAAGCATACCTCAAAGGCGCTGGCCTGATTAAATAACCATGTGAGCAAAAGTCTGTAACCTTTACAACAAACCATCCAAAAGCGGAGTGTGGGTAGACTAGTAGTTTTCTGCCCCACACTCCGCTTTTGAAAAAAAGAATGTAACAATGCTTAACCCATAGAAAGTGAGTTGACAAAAATGGCCTTGGAACTAATTGTAAATTTACTGTTTTTAGGCTTTTCTATCTTTTGTTTCTTTTATGTAGGTGCCACTATGCCTGTTTCTCCGGTAGACGAGCTGGGTGCAGAGCAGTGGCCTCAAGGGCTGCTAACGATCCTTATAATAGCCCTGTGCTGGAATATTTACAAGTATTTTAAGCGCAACGGAGTGGAAGCAATTAAAAAAAGTCTGATAGAATTTATCCCCGGTGTATTGACCTTTGTCAAAAGCAAGTTATTTGTTGGTATGCTTTTGGTAATGGGTATGGCACTCATTTATGAGCCCCTTGGATTTATGGTAACAAGTCTTGCATTCCTTATTTCCTATGGCTTACTGCTGGGCGAACGCAGACCTCTTATCCTGATCCTTTCTGCAATTATTATCACTGTTCTGCTGTATGTGGGCTTCTCGGTATTTTTGGGTGTTATGCTGCCTCGTGGCCAGGTACCCTTCCTGCGTAATTTTGCGCTGTTTATCGAGTCGATTATTCCTACATTTTAAAAAGGGGAGGGTATTAAAATGTTAGATTTACTGACTACCGGTTTTGCGGTGGTTTTTAACCCCAAGATGTTTTTACTACTAATTTTTGCAGTGTTTTTGGGCACACTTTTTGGTGCGTTGCCGGGCGTAAGTGCTACCATGGCAGTTACCCTGGGTATTCCGTTTACTTATAGCATGAATGCCGTAGACGCCATAGCATTTCTGGTGGCCATCTACTGTGCCTCCATTACTGGCGGCGGTATGACAGCCATTCTCTTTAAGATTCCCGGCGTTCCTTCCAGTGCGCCTACTACATACGACGGCTTCCCCATGGCACAGCAGGGAAAGGCCGGCAAAGCTTTGGGCATTCAGCTCATCTGTTCTGCCATTGGCGGCATGTTTGCAGCAATATGCATGCTGCTCCTCAGCCCCCAGCTGACACAGGCGGCACTTTCCTTTGGACCTGCCGAGCTGTTTGCCATTGCCTTTATGGGCCTTTCTATCCTCACCAGCCTGGAGACCGACAACATCTGCCGTACTTTAATTTCCGGCCTGATTGGTCTTTTGCTGGCCTGCATCGGCCTTGACCCCCTGCTGGGTGTTCCCCGTCTTACCTTTGGTACCCGCTTCCTCACCTCCGGCATTGAGATGATTCCTGTTATGATTGGTTTCTTTGCCGTTACCGAGGTACTGAAGCAAACGGCCAAGCCTGCCAAGTTGAAAGCAGTAGGCGACAGCAGCTCAATGAAATGTGAGATGCCTACTCTAAAAGAAATACTCTCTGTTAAATGGATTATTCTTCGCTGCTCTATCCTGGGTACTGTTGTTGGTATTCTACCAGGCGCAGGTGCCACCATCGCCTCTTTTCTCTGCTACTCCACCGAGGTCAAGCTTTCCAAACATCCTGAAAAGTTTGGCACCGGTTGCATCGATGGTATTGCTGCCCCCGAAACCGGCAACAACGCAGCATGCGGTGGTGCAATGGTTCCTCTGCTTTCCTTGGGTATTCCCGGTGGTAACGCAGCTGCCATTATGATGTCTGCACTGGTCTTAAAAGGTGTTACCATGGGCCCCCTGTTGCTTATTGACCAGCCTCAGTTTTTGGCAGCAACCTTTTCCTCCATGTTCGTGGCAAACATCATCATGGTTTTTGCAGCTATCATTATTGCCCGTATCTTTGTAAAAGTGCTGAAGATTCCCTATAGCATTCTTGGTCCCACCATCATCATGATGGCAACCATCGGCGCTTTTGCCACAAAAAATACTGCGGTAGATGTTGTTCTGATGGCAATATCCGGTTTGATAGGCTTTGTCTTTGTTACCTGTAAATTTAACAGCTCCGCTATGATTCTGGGTCTGGTTCTGGGTGTAATATGCGAATCCAACCTCCGCCGTGCGGTTACCATTGCCGAGGGCGCTAACCTGTGGCAGGCTTTTGGTAACGTTATGACACGCCCCATTACCGCATTTATCCTAGTAATCTGTGCTGTAGTTTTGCTTGGCCCTGTGGTAAAACCTTTGCTGAAAAAGAACAAAGAGCAAAAAGCAGCCGTATAAGGTAAAATGATGCTGATTTGTACAATTCCTTTCTCTTCCTTTCAATTTGCCCATTGATCGTTTTTGTGGGCAATACAAAGAGGGAGCAGGCTTTAAACTGGCCCATAGCCGGTGAATGGGCCCGCTCCCTTTTTGCACATAACCAATACGGAAAAAATAGCCTGAACTTTCTGTTTTTTTTTACAAAAATATGCTATGATGCTTTCAGATACCGACGTAAACTTTTCATTCACTTTTTGTGATAAACCTGACAATTTTACTTTATCAAAGTTAAATATAAAAGTCTTTCAGTAAACCCCAAAGACTTTAAGACTTATTAAAAAGATTATTTTACCCAATAGGCCAGAATAGTAACTTAAATAGCAACTTAAATTATACTTACCATAGAATGTGCCGCATAAAGTAGGGGATTAACCATGAAACTTACATTAAAACATAGTAAACGTGCAATAGTGGCACTTTTTATGGCCATTTGCTTGGTGGTGCTGGCCTATGCAGTTTTTGCTACCTACGGTGCCTACACCCAGACAGTAATAGAACAGCGACAGCAGCATCTTCTAATTATTGCCCGTGCAGTCTCTCAAAATCTTGATTTATATTTGTCTGAACAGCTGCGCAATGTGGGCATTGTGGTAAGCACCCCAGGCTTTACACGAGAATTTGATGCCTATTACCAAAATGGCAGAGATAAGGGGCTAAAGGAGTACTTGGCATCTTATATGCTGTCGCAGCATCAGGGACTTTCCCGGATTTATTTGCTTGATCGGGAGGGCAATATCATATTTGAGTATAACCAATACCCATTTATTGAAAGTTTTAATGAATCGGTGTTAAATTTTACAACTCTTTCAGATGAAAATCAAAGCGGGATTGGTTCTGTTTTTCCACTGGGACCCAACCGGTGGGGAATGACCATTACCAGCAATGTTTACTCCGGTCAGGGGTTTCTTGGCGCTGTAGTGGGCGTGGTAGACCTGCAGGAACTATATGATCAGCTGGTGGCACCCTTAAGTGCCCGTGACGAAGGCGCCATTGTGGTAAAGGATGAAACAGGAACCATTTTGATGCACGCTACCCGTGAAATGATAGGGCTGAATCACCTGCGGGATGTGGAGGGATTATATGAAAATTCTGACTTTTCCTCCTTGAACGCAATGCTGCAAAAGCAGCTTAAATATGAAGAAGGTACCGCAACCTACCTTTCCTGGGATAACGGTATTTTACCAAGCCAGCCCAAAATAGCAGCTTTTTCACGTATGAATTTGGGGGGCAGGTCTTGGCTGATTTCTGCCGAGATGCCTTACGAAGAGGCTATTTTACCTGTGAATCAAAATCTTGGGCAGTTTGCACTGCTGGTGGCTGCCATTCTTGTTTTGCTGTTATGTGGGCTTTTTGTTATTTACAATTTGCAAAAAAAGCGCCAAAAGCTTCAGATGGAGACACGATATCTGCGGGACATCAACTACACTCTTGAGGAGCTGCACCAAAGCCGGGAGCAGGTACGTCATTACGAAAAACTGCATACCATTGGTGCTTTGGCAGGGGGCATTGCCCACGAATTTAACAATCTGCTGACTCCCATTATGGGCTATTCAGAGTTTTTAAAGGAACAGCTTGGCACAGACAGCGACTACTTTGAAGATGTTGACGAAATTTATAAGGCCGGTGCCAGGGCAAAAGAAATTGTGGAGCAGATATTGCCCTTCAGCCGGCGCGAAAGCGATACTTCGGCCTATGGGCCGGTAAGTCTGGATGCCGTGCTGCGGGATATTGTCAAGATGGTTAGGATGATACTGCCATCCAGCATTCGTTTGGAAGAAGATTTTGAGACCGGTGGTATTAATATCTGGGGCAGTGCCACACAGCTCCATCAGGTGCTGCTCAATTTATGCTCCAATGCTTACCAGGCAATGGGTGAAAACGGCGGTGTATTGACTATTTCCAGCAAACGAATCAGCCATGCAAATTTACCCGGCAAGTTCCGGGGTGCTTTGGGAGACTATGCCCAGCTGGTGATATCCGATACCGGCTGCGGCATGAGTGAGGAAATGATTCACCACATTTTCGATCCCTTTTTTACCACCAAGGAGGTGGGTGAGGGTACGGGGCTGGGGCTTTCTGTGGTACAGAATATTATAACTACCCATGAGGGCTTTATCGACGTTACCAGTATTCCGGGCAGAGGAAGCAGCTTTTGGGTATACCTGCCTATTACCGATCAACCGGTGGGTGAACGTCCGATTACTCATGCCCCTGAGAGCAAGACCGCAGAAACCCTTACTTTAATGCTGGTAGACGACGACCCCAAGGTACTGGCATATTTGAAAAAAAGGCTGATGCGAAAAGGTTATGAAGTAGAGGCATTTACCGACGCCCAGGAGGCTCTGGATGCTTTTTACCATACTGCAGATCACTGGGATGTGGTGATAGCCGATTATACTATGCCAAAATACAAGGGAACCACCCTGGCACGTAAAATAAAAAAATCCCGTCCTGATTTACCGGTGCTGCTTATTACAGGACTGGTAGAAAAAGAAGCGTTGCAAATGCAGCAGTCTGGTGTTTTGGACGGTATTTTGATTAAACCCTTGGACTTTGATGAACTGTTAGAAACCATCATTGCCTTAGAAAAGTAAGGATTGCTTTGGGAGCTTGTTCCCTGTCAATGGCGGAAAGGAGCAAAAAATGAAAAAAGCAGCGGTTGTTCTGGCAGTCGCTCTGGCAGTTTTTACTGCTTGTCAGTCACCAAAGGCAGTTCCCAGGCAGGAGGCTTCTTATCCTACCAGTTCTGTTGAGCTGGTGGCTCCTGCAGGCTCCGGCGGAGGCTACGACTTGACCATTCGTGCGGTGGCCAGATGCCTGGAGAAAACAGGGCTGGTAAGCGTACCACTGCCGGTGACCAACAAGCCCGGCATGGGGGGCGGTGTTGCACTGGACTACCTTTATGAAAAGCTGGGCTGCGATGATGTAGTGGCCGTTTACTCACCTCCTTTGTGCTTAATCAACCTGAATGGCTCCTCTGAAAGAAGCTATAAAGATTCTACAACCCCCATTGCACGGCTCATCACCGATTACGGGTGTTTTGCGGTAAGCAAAGATTCCCCCTATCAAACCATTGCAGAGGTAATGGAGGTTTTGCGCAATGACCCCTCCTCCTTGAGAATTGGCGGTACATCTGCCGCAGGTTCTATGGACCATGTGCAGTTTTTAAAAATTGCTAAGGCTGCAGAGGTTACCGGTTTAGACAAGATTCAATATACGGGATACCAGGATGGTGCCGTGGTGGCACAGCTGATGGGTGGAAACATAGATGTGGTAAGCACCGGCATCAGCGATGCTGTAGGTCTCGCCGAAAGCGGAGACATCAGGGTACTTGCCATTACGGCGGATAAGCGTGTGGGCAGCGGTATTGTGGCGGAAATGCCCACCTGCGTGGAGCAGGGAATCAATGCTACTTTTATTAATTGGAGAGGCTTGTTTGGCCCCAAGGATATGCCGGAGTATGCCAGCGCCTATTGGGAAGATGTGCTAAAAAAAATGGCAGAGTCAGACCAATGGAAGGAAATGTGCATTAAATACGGTTGGGATATGGATTTTATGGCAGGGGCAGAATTTGAGATTTTTTTGGAACAGGTGAATGCAGAATATGCCGACCTGCTGGAAGAGGTAGGTCTGATTGATTCTGAAGCCTCATCGATAGACAGATAAAAGACACGAGCGAACAATTTATGCCCATTTAATAATAAAGCACGCCAAGCCATACGGTGTTGTGGGTTGGTGTGCTTTTATCAATCATGTAAAGGATGATTGCTTGCGTACTTGCTTTTGCCGGGTATAAAACAATCAAATTTTAGTTACTATTCATTTTTCAGCCCTTTCTTTTGCCATACAAAACCAGTATAATATGGACTGTTAAGTACCAAAATTTCTTTTTGGTGTTTTATTAAAGATAATGAAAGCATTGTGCAGGAGTTTACGGAATGGAGCATGGAATGAAAAGACTTGCTATATTTGGCTCTACCGGTTCAATCGGTGTCAGCACACTGAATATTGTACGGAGATACCCCAATAAATTTAAAGCTGTTACGCTGGTGGCAGGACGAAACGTGACGCTGTTAACCCGTCAGATACAAGAGTTTGAACCCCAACAGGTATATATAGCCGCACAGCAGGACGCTGAGGAGCTGCGCAGGCAGTTTCCCCATATTTCTGTCTACTGGGGAGAAGAGGGCATGGAAGAAATTTCAAGCCTGAGCGATTATGATTTGGGCGTATCTGCACTGGTGGGTGTTGCCGGATTGCGCCCCACCTATAATATGATTTGTGCCGGAAAAGACGTGGCACTAGCCAACAAAGAGGTGCTGGTGGCAGGCGGCAGTACTGTCATGGATGCCGCAAAGGCCCACAAGGTACAGCTTGTTACCATCGACAGTGAGCATAGTGCCATTTTGCAGTGCTTAAGGGGCGAAAATCACGGTGAGATTGATAAGCTTCTGCTGACCGCTTCAGGAGGGCCTTTCTTTGATAAGCCTCTGGATGATACTATTACCCCCCAGCAGGCACTGGCACACCCTACCTGGAATATGGGGCCAAAAATTACCATTGACTCAGCCACGATGATGAACAAGGGCTTTGAGGTGATAGAAGCCCGGTGGCTTTTTGATGTGCTGCCCAAAAACATTGAGGTAGTGGTGCACCGCCAAAGTCTGGTGCATTCCATGGTGCAGTTTGTGGATGGTACCATTATGGCAAATATAGCCCCCACAAGCATGGAAATTCCCATTGCTTATGCCTTAAATTACCCTAACCGCCTGCCCAACGACCAGCAGAAGCTGGACTTGTTTCAAATTGGCAGTCTAAAATTTGAAAAGCCTGATCTTCAAAAATTTGCCTGCCTGCGACTTGCCCTGGAAGCCGCTGAATCGGGACACAGTGCCCAGGTAGTGCTGAACGCCGCCAACGAGGTGCTCGTGGCAGCATTTTTAGCAGGAAAAATTCCATTTACCCAAATTCCAGGGCAGATAGAAGCCGCATTGGAACGCCATGATGGATGCAGCCTGAGCAGCATTGACGATATTCTGGCTCTGGATGCCCACACCCGCCGCCTAACACAGGAAGCGGTGCAGAGGCTATAATTTACAACAAGCTTGCAGGAGGTGCCTTATGAAAGTAGCAATTGGTCAGGATAGCCACCGGTTTGACTCACAGGAAACAACAAAACCCTTGATTTTGGGTGGGGTTGAGTTTGCGGGGCATATACCGCTGAGTGCCAACAGTGACGGTGATGTGGTGTTGCATGCCATTACCAATGCTGTTTCTGGCATTACCTGTGTCAATATTTTAGGTGCCCCTGCCGATGTGCTGTGCAAACAGGGCATTACCGACAGTAGGGTCTATCTGCAAAAGGCGCTGGAGCACTTAAAGGAAAGTATTGTGCACCTGTCCATCTCCATTGAATGCAGTACACCTAAAGTTTCACCCATGATACCTCAAATGCGGGAGAGCATTGCGGCCCTGCTGGGTATTGCGCCGGCCTGTGTTGGCATTACTGCCACCACAGGTGAGGGCTTGACCCGCTGCGGCAGCGGCGAGGGCATCAGTGTGCTGTGCATTCTAACCGTGGAATAGCCGTCTTTGGGAGGAAGAACCGTGAACATCATAGAAATACCTGCCTATGGCAAAATCAATTTAGCGCTGGCAGTTACCGGCAGGCGGCCGGATGGCTACCATGAGCTGGAGACTGTTTTTCAGCGTATCAGTCTGTGTGACCACCTCAGCGTGTCCAAAACAGAGGACGGTTGTTTTACGCTGCAGACCAATCTGCAAGGCGTGCCTGCTGAAAAGAATATCATTGCCCGGGCGTATCATACTTTAAAAGACAAGTTTCCCCAAGTGGGGGGGCTTTCGGTGATGTTGAAAAAGAACATTCCCACTCAGGCGGGACTGGGAGGAGGCAGCGCCGATTGCGCCGCCTTTTTGATGGCGGTGAACAAGCTGTATGAACTGGGGCTAACTACACAGGAACTGATGCAGCTGGGCGCCGGGCTGGGGGCAGATGTTCCCGCCTGTCTGCTCAATGGCGCCGCCGTGGGGCAGGGCATAGGGGAGCATTTGACCCCTGTTGCCAGTCGAACTTCCTTTTGGCTTACGGTGGTAAAGCCGCCTGTTGCTTTTTCTACCCCCGCTATGTTTCAAAAGCTGGATGCGCCAAGCTTTGCCCAGACGCAGCGCTTTACCGCTAAGGAATCAGCCACAGCCCTGGAGCAGGGAGACTTGGACAGGGTGTGTCAAAACCTGTATAATGTCTTTGAGGCAGTAGCAGAGACACCGGTGATACAAGAAATAAAGACTGCCCTGCTGGCTCAGGGTGCCAAAGGTAGCCTGATGACAGGCTCAGGCTCCTGCGTGTTTGGAATTTTTGAAGAGGAAGTTTGGGCACAGCAGGCCGCACAAGCACTAAGTAGCCGTTGGCAGACCTTTGTGTGTCATTCTCAAAACGAGGGGTGTACCCTATGATAGAAAATAAAAGCGTGACGGCCGTTTTACTGGCAGCCGGCAGCAGCACAAGATTTGGAACCGGAGACAACAAAAACTTTGTACCCCTTTGCGGCAAGCCGGTACTGGCCTACAGCATAGATGTCTTTGCCCGTTGCTCGCAAGTTGATGAACTGCTGGTGGCGGTAAAAGAAGAAGAGCAGGTATCAGCAGAGACGCTGCTTGCACAGTGCCATATTGCCAAACCTGCCAGAGTGGTGGTAGGAGGTAGCACACGGCAGCAGTCGGTACAGCAATGTCTGGAGGCCTCCCAAAGCGACTACGTCATCATCCATGACGGGGCAAGGCCCTTGGTGCGCCAAAGCTTTATTGCCGACTGCCTGGGTGCCCTTGCGCAGTGCCGTGGCGTTACCGTTGGTGTTCTCTCAAAGGACACCGTCAAGGTAACGGATGAGCAGGGATTTGTATTATCTACCACCCGGCGCAGCAATACCTGGCTGATTCAAACACCTCAGGCGTTTCATCGCACCTGCCTGCTGGAGTTGCACAGGCAATACGGCAGTGACGACAGTATTACCGATGACTGCATGCTTTTAGAGCGCGGCGGTGTGGAGGTTAGGGTACTGCCGGGGCATGAGTCCAACATCAAAATTACTACCGGTGATGATTTAGAACGTGTTCGGCTATGGCTGGAACAAGGGGCGGGTCAAACCGAAACTAAAACAATAGAAAGCGCTGTTAACAAAATATGAGGATAGAAGAGATTAAGGGACCGGAGTTTTTAAAGGAAATGAATCAGGCGCAGCTGGAGCAGCTGTGCTGTGATTTGCGTACCTTTATTATTAAAAATGTCTCTCAAACCGGTGGACACCTTTCTCCGAATCTGGGTGTGGTAGAACTGACGGTGGCTTTGCACCGGGTGTTTCAAAGCCCCAGAGACAAACTGATTTTTGATGTGGGCCACCAGTGCTACACCCATAAAATTTTGACCGGAAGGGCAGAGCGCTTTCATACCCTGCGCCAGCTGGACGGAATTTCCGGCTTTCAGTGCCGGGGCGAAAGCCTTCATGACTGCTATGAGGGCGGGCACTCCTCCACCTCGCTTTCTGCCGCACTGGGCTTTGCCATGGCTCGGGACATGGCTGGGGAGGATACCAGTGTAGTAGCCGTTATCGGAGACGGCTCTATGGGCAACGGCATGTCCTATGAGGCGCTCAACCATATCGGTGATTATCAAAAGCCGCTGATTGTGGTGCTCAATGATAACGAAATGAGCATTAGCCGCAATGTGGGCGCTCTTCATAATTCGTTGGAGCAGATACGTATTAACAGCAGTTATTCCAAAACCAAAAGCATTACCAAGACTACTCTTTCCAAATTGCCGGTCATTGGAAAACCCATGGTCTCATTTGTAGAAAACGCCAAGGGTATGCTAAAGAAGTTGTATTTAAAAAATACAGTTAACGGTGCTCTGTTTGAAGATTTAGGCTTTAACTATTATGGTCCTATAGACGGCCACGATTTGGAGGAGCTGGAAGCCTACCTCAAGGTAGCCAAGAAATCTCCTCGCCCGGTGCTGCTGCATGTGATTACCCAAAAGGGCAAGGGTTATGAGCACTGCTTGGACGATTCGGACGGCCGCTGGCACGGTGTGGGTGCATTTGATGCTCAAAGCGGCGTTTTCCCCAAAAATCCGGGAATTACAGGGCTGAGCCAGGTGGTAAGCGGTGCCTTGGGTGAGCTTGCCCGGCAGGATAAGGATATTTTGGCCATTACCCCTGCCATGGCAACAGGTGCTAAGCTGCTGAAGTTTCAGCGGGAGTTCCCTGACCGGTTTATTGATGCCGGTATGGCGGAGGAACATGCGCTGGTAATGGCAAATGCCCTGGCACTTTCGGGCAAAAAACCTTTTGTTTCCATCTACTCCACCTTTTTGCAGCGTGGTTACGACCAGGTGGTACACGACATTGCCCGTATGCAGGGCGGTGTGGTCATCGGTGTGGACCGCTGCGGCATCATTGGAGAAGATGGTGTATCCCATCAGGGCATCTACGATGTTTCATTGTTTTTGCCTGTGCCCGGCGTGATGATAGCACACGGTAAGGATGCTGCCGAGACCACACAGCTTTTGGCAACTGCCTTTGCAGGTGAAAAGCCGTTTATGCTGCGGTACTCCAAAAATCCGCTGCCGGTTACCCAGCGTGACCTTACACCCCTGCCCATAGGAAGCTGGGAAAAGCTGTGCGAGGGCAGAGATGCTGTGGTGATAACCTATGGAGATTTTGTGGGCGAAGCACTGCAGGCCAAGGAACAGCTAAAGACACAGGGAATTGACATTGGAGTGATTAACGCAAGATTTTTAAAGCCCATTGACCACACCATGTACCAAACGCTACTGGAGGAGGGGAAACCTCTGTTTGTATATGAGGAGGCCACCGAGGCAGGTTCCCTGGGAAGCTGTCTGCTGCTGGAGGCGGCACGGCTGGGCTTTGCACCCAACATGACGGTGGCAGGCGTGCCGGATGAATTTATTCCCCATGGGGACAGGTGCAGTATTCTGCATCGCTTGGGACTGGATGCCCAAGGGCTTTGCAGCCGAATTAACAATAAGCTGAAAAAATGATCTGTGAAAAAAGAGTGTATCCGCAAAGGATACACTCTTTTTGTATTGCCTTATTTTTGATTGTCGGATTCTTCTTGCGGTGCTGCGGCGGAGGGACAGGAGGAACAGCCGCCGCCACATCCGCTGCATCCTGCACAGCCTCCGGACTGTTTCTTTTTTCTAATGACTGCCACTGCCCAAAGTACCAGCACCACAATGATGCCGATAAGTATCCAGTCAAAAAAATTCATAGCGACCAAACCTCCTGTTAATATTATACTATATGTAATAATATAATAAAAAATTGTATTTCGTCTAAAATGTTTGCACCTTGTCTAAAAACCTAAAAGTGTGCCAACCTGATAAATTCCAAAGGCCACCAACCAGGCAATGGCAGTTTGGGAAGCCATAATCAGTGTTGCCTTCCACCCGGAGCCATATTCCCGCCGTACTGCAGCAAATGCGGCAACACAGGGCATATACAGCAGGGTAAAGCAAAGAAAGGAGAATGCGGCAAGGGGTGTGAACATTTGGGAAAGCAAAGGCAGCAGAGAAGTGGTATCTCCTGCGCCGGTCAGCACTGCCAAGGTGCTCACCACAGCTTCCTTGGCGGTAAGACCTGTAATAAGAGCGGTGGAAGCCATCCAGTTGCCAAAGCCCAGAGGAGCAAAGAGGGGAGCAATGGCAGTACCGATGAGAGCCAGAATACTATCGGAGCTGTCCGCCACCATGTTAAAGCGCAGATCAAAGCTTTGCAGCAGCCAGATGATGATGGTGGCAACAAAAATGACGGTAAAGGCCTTGTGAATGAAGTCTTTTGCCTTTTCCCACATATGCAGGACAATGGTTTTTGGCGCCGGCAGGCGATAAGCGGGGAGCTCCATAACAAAGGGAACGGGATTGCCCCGGAACTTGGTGTTTTTTAATATAAGCCCATAAATAACCGCCACCACCATACCCAGCAGATAGAGAAAAATCATAACCAAGGCGGCATTTTCGGGGAAGAAAGCGGAGGTAAAAACCGCATAAATAGGCAGCTTTGCGCTGCAGCTCATAAAAGGTGTAAGGATAATGGTCATTTTGCGGTCACGCTCGCTGGAAAGGGTACGTGTTGCCATAATGGCAGGAACGGAACACCCAAAGCCGATGAGCATAGGAACAAAGGAACGGCCCGAAAGACCGATTTTGCGCAGAAGCTTATCCATCACAAAGGCGACGCGTGCCATGTAGCCGCTGTCCTCCAACATGCTGAGAAAGAAAAACAGCACCAAAATGGTGGGTAGAAAAGACAGCACGCTGCCAACACCGGCAAATACACCATCAATAATCAGCGAATGCAGAGCAGGGTTGATGCCTAAGTATGCCAGTCCGGCATCCACCGCGGTTGTTGTCCCGTCAATGAGCATTCCCATAAGGTCACTAAGGAAAGCCCCAAAGACACCAAAGGTAAGCCAAAAAACAAGGCTCATAATCAGCAGGAATATGGGAATAGCCAGATATTTATGGGTCAGTAGGCCGTCAATGCGCACAGAACGCTGCTGCTCTTTGGTTTCCTGAGGTTTATGAACGGTGTGGGCGGTCAGGCTCTCAATGTAAGTATAGCGCATATCTGCCAAAGCGGCCTCGCGGTCGGTACCCAGTGCAGTCTCCATTTCAGAGGTAATGTGCACCAGAGTTTCCAGCTCGTTTTGGTTCAGCCCCAAGGCTTCAATGGTAGGTTGGTCATCCTCTACCAGCTTGGTGGCGGCAAAGCGCACCGGCATGCCAATTTTTACAGCATGGTCTTCTATTAAATGTGCAATGCCGTGAATGGCACGATGTACTTCTCCAGAGCAAAAATCAAGCTTTTGGGGCAGGCGTTTTTGCTGGGCTGTCTCTATTACCCGGGTAACCAGCTCCGATACACCCTGGTTTTTACTGGCGGAAATAGGCACTACAGGGATGCCCAGCTCTTTGCTCAGTTTTTTAATATCCACCGAGCCGCCACAGGCGGTCATCTCGTCCATCATGTTCAGCGCAAGCACCATAGGAATTTGCAGCTCAATGAGCTGCAAAGAAAGGTACAGATTGCGCTCAATGTTGGTGGCATCAACAATATTAATAATGCCGTCGGGCTTTTCTTTCAGCAAAAAATCGCGGGTTACCACTTCTTCAGAGGTATAGGGAGAAAGGGAATAGATGCCCGGAAGGTCTACTACTGTGTGGCTGGTTCCCCGAATGGTACCCTCTTTTTTTTCTACTGTAACACCGGGAAAGTTACCGACGTGCTGGTTACTGCCGGTAAGCTGATTGAAGAGGGTGGTTTTGCCGCAGTTTTGGTTGCCAATGAGTGCAAAGGTCATTTTGCCGCCTCCTCTTCGCTCTTAATCTCTATTTTTGCTGCTTCTTCCTTGCGAATGGTAAGTTCGTAGCCCCGCAGATGCAGCTCAATGGGGTCGCCCATTGGTGCCACCTTGCGTACGGTAATGCGTGTTTTGGGGGTAAGCCCCATATCCAACAAACGTCTGCGAAGAATACCGCTGCCGCCTATTGTAGAAATAACAACAGTACTACCAATTTTTACTTGATCCAGAGTCATAATAATACTCCATTCTTTCATTTTGCACTGGTGCCCACAGGGGTAACGAATGATGAAATCTTACGCACAAAGCAGGTTTTAAAATTGTTTTTAGTGATTGCTTTGTCCGCATGCAGGTTAGCAAAGGCTAACCCTTGGTGTGTAAAAAATTGCCTTTCGGCAACTGTTAGCATATGCTAACTTTTATGATTTGATTGTAAGACAAAACCAGAAGAATGTCAATAGCTTTTGTCGGTACAATCATCGTGATTGGTTATTTTGTAAGTAGACAGTAATATTGTGTATAAACCATGGATAACTTTGGCAAAATTGCCAATAAAAAAGAGCATACTATCTTGACAATGGCGCAATTAAGAATATAATGAGCATTATTGCGAATGATTCGCATTTAGAAAGCAGCCAATAAAGGGTTGCGGCCACCGGCTAAAGGAGGGTTCCCCATTGGAGACCATTTATGAAATTATGTTAGATGCACTGTTAGACAGCATAAAGGCGTTGCCTTTTTTGTTTGGTGCCTATTTGCTGCTGGAATATTTGGAGCACCGTGCTTCGGACAAAATGAATCATATGATGGCAGGCAGCCGCAAACTGGGGCCGGTGGCAGGTGCTTTTTTGGGGTGTATCCCCCAATGCGGTTTTTCTGTTGCTGCTGCCAACCTGTACAGCGGGCGCATTATTACGGCAGGTGCACTGATAGCGGTTTTTCTTTCTACCTCTGATGAAGCCATTCCCGTTCTGTTGTCAGAGCCACAGCTTTACGGTACCGTGTTGTGGCTGATGGTGATAAAGATAGTCATTGCATTGGTCGCTGGAATATTGGTGGATTTACTGGCAGCAATGCGCCTTAAAGCCCACAAAAAACCGCTGCTTGCTGAAGAGGACCAAATGCAAGAAATCTGCAAAGATTGTGACTGTGAGCATAGTGTTTTAAAATCAGCGTTACACCATACTTTGGAGATCTTTTTCTTCCTGTTTGTTGTTTCGTTAATATTGGGTGCGGTTGTAGAGGCTGTGGGACAGGAGCGTCTGGGCGCACTGCTGCTAAAAGGCAGCATCTTTCAGCCTGCGCTGGCAGCTCTCATAGGCTTTATACCCAACTGTGCAGCTTCGGTGATACTGACACGATTGTTTATAGAGGGAACAGTGAGCTTTGGTGCACTGGCCGCCGGCCTGCTTACCGGAGCAGGAGCAGGACTTGCCGTTCTGTGGCGTGTTAACCTCAATGTAAGGGATAATATACGTATTATGGCAATTTTGTATGTAGTTGCCGTGGTAACAGGCTCCATGATGCAGCTTTTTAGCTTTGTAGTTTAGTCAGCAGTATTCTCATGTGTATTTTGAATGAGCAATTGTGCAAATTCACTTTTAGCAACCTGCACAATAACCCGGTTACATTGGCTATTTACCAAGTGCGCAAGAATAGGGGATGGTTTCATGGAAAAAACTCTGAAAAAAGCTCAGATGAAAAATACACCCCAGAGGCGGGCTATATTAAATATGCTAAGCAGGCAAAAACACTCTTTAACCGCAGAAGAACTTTATGACCTGCTGCCCGGGGGCATTAGTCTTTCAACAATATACCGCAACCTTAGTGCACTTACCTCCCGCGGTGTACTCATTAAAACTGTAGGGCAGGACGGAGTTGCAACCTATCAGCCCAATACCGCTGCCCATTGCCACCGTATTGTATGCTGCATCTGCGGTACCGAGCAGGAGATTCATGCCTGCCCGTTAAATGAAATTACAATTCAAATTAAAGGTGACACCGGCTTTGAGGTAATGGGGCATAATTTGGAGTTTATTGGAGTATGTCCAGCCTGTCAAAGAGAGAAGAAAGAGCACGAATAGTTTATTTAATATACTAATAGTATAAAGGAGACGTAATATGACACAAAACCCCATATTGTTAACTCTTTTAGCAACACTGTTTACCTGGGGAATGACAGCCCTTGGCGCAGCCATGGTATTTTTCTTTAAAGAAGTTAAAATCCATGTTTTAAATATGATGCTCGGCTTTGCTTCCGGCGTTATGATAGCCGCCAGCTTCTGGTCTTTGCTGGCACCTGCGCTAGAAATGGCCGAAGGAGGTTCCACACCGGCCTGGTTGGTGGCATCCGGGGGATTTTTGTGCGGAGCCGGTTTTTTATGGCTGGCAGACCGCCTGCTTCCCCATATGCACATCGCCCCTGGAGGGCAAACCCAGGAGGACGGCCCCAAAAGCAGCTGGGCTCGAAGCCTGCTGCTGGTAATTTCCATCACCCTGCACAATATTCCGGAAGGTCTTGCTGTGGGCGTGGCCTTTGGCGCCATTGCCAGCGGTCAGGAGGGCATGACGCTTATGGCTGCCATGACGGTGGCTTTGGGTATGGGTTTACAAAACTTTCCCGAAGGTGCCGCAGTTTCCATCCCCCTGCGCCGAGAAGGCATGACCAGGAGTAAAAGCTTTTTTTACGGGCAGGCATCGGGCATTGTGGAGCCCATTGCAGGCGTGATGGGTGCACTGCTTGTTACCACCATGCAGGCAATTTTGCCTTTTGCCCTCTCTTTTGCCGCTGGCGCCATGATTTTTGTTGTGGTAGAAGAACTGATTCCCAGTGCGCAATCCGGTGGGCACGAGGAGGCTGAGCTTGCCACGGTAGGCTGCATTATCGGGTTTACTCTGATGAT
The DNA here is from genome assembly GCA_023431215.1 of Bacillota bacterium. Lineage (GTDB taxonomy): Bacteria > Bacillota > Clostridia > Oscillospirales > Ruminococcaceae > Angelakisella. The sequence continues at coordinate 17,286 of JAEYXR010000072.1, read as the reverse complement.
GATACTGGATGTGGCACTTGGATAAAGTAACAAAAAAGAACTCCGTGATTTTCTCACGAAGTTCTTTTTTATGAAAAAACTCAATGTAATAACGATAAGAGACAGGGCACTGAAAGACAGCACACCCGGAATAAAGCAAAAACTGATATGTAATTATACAAACTGGGTCTCTACCACTTTAGCCACATTTTCGGGAGAATAGCGCCAGTGGTCAATGTGACCCTCGGTAATAAAATACCGAACCTCGGTGGCGGGGTAGGCCGCATCAAAGGCATCTACAATAATCAGCTTAATCTTCATTTTTTCGGGTATGATGCTTTTAATATAGACACAAGCCTGCTGCCCCGGTGCCACATTGGGGTAAGGCTCCGCCAGACCCGCCAGATTGGGGGTCAGCTCCACAAAAACGCCGTAATTTTCCACTGAGCGGATAATGCCGGCTACTGTTTCACCAGGGGCAAACAGAGCAGCATTCTGCTCCCATGTTCCCAAAAGCTCCCGGTGACTTAGGCAGATACGGTTTTGCTCAATGCTTTTTACCACGGCATAAATATTATCACCCACCCGCACTCTGTCACGAGGGTGAGAAATGCGGGAGACTGAAATTTGATCAATGGGAATCAGCGACGGCAAACCGCAACCAATATCCACAAAGCATCCAAAGCTTTCTAGGTGGGTAACACGACCGGGGATAATGTCACCGGGATGCAAAGTATTTAAATATTCTTTTCGGCATTTTTCCTGAGCCGCACGTCGACTGAGAACAGGCAGCAAGGTGCCGTCCTCCTGAGGCTGCAGCCCGGTGACAATAAAGCATACCGGCTTATTCACTTTGGATATGATGGCAATGTCCCGGGTGGTTCCGTCCTCAATTCCCAATGCACCCTCCACCCGGGGAATAAGCCCCTTGGTAAAGCCTAAATCCACCACCAGATTGTGGCCAAAATCGCAGACGATGGCCCGAGCCTCCAGCACCGTACCATCTGCAATTGCTTCCTGCAAGGTGGTGTAGGAGCGCAAATAATAGTTGTTTTCCACTGTGCCCATAAGGCTGCCCTCGGGCATATACTCTGACATTTGGTAAGCCTCCCTTTTACCGTGCCCACGGGGCGCGGGCGTCTCCGTTTACTGGCGAGGGAGGGTCTTCCTCACACTCACTGTCTGATATATATTCGGGGACTTAAGGGTTGTATGCCTTACCACAAAATATTTTGTACAAACCGGCAAAGATTATTGTCCGTTGTCTACGCTTATTTTTTCTGCACCAAGAGCGGCCAGCTCACCCACCACATAGGCCTCCAGATTATCGGGACAGTTTGCGCGTAAAATATGGCTGTGGCTGCGGGCGGTACCCCTGGCGCTGGTGGGCGCCTCGGCAAGGCTTTGGCGGCTGTCCATCAGCATGTTGGTAAGGCTATTGGAGCGGGCGGCTCCGGCTGCTGCACTTTTGGTAGAAACCATGACCTGCATGCCGCCACTGAGAGATAATGTTTCGCTGGCGAGTCTGGCAGCATTTTCATCACCGAAAATAGCTGTAATAGAAACGTTGGGCATAAAAAATTCTCCTTTCTGCCGCAGGCAAATATAACATAAGCGGCTTAACACTATTTTTTGCCGTAAATGCAGAAATAAACCAATAAAAATTGGCATCATGAACAAAAATCTGCTATACTACATTTTGGGAAGTACCAAACAATTTATGGCTGACGACTAAATTGGTAAATTTTATAAATACACTTAGCGATGAACAAAGTATCCGGATGCAATAGGGGGCAAAAGCTCTGTATGGTGTATTGCGCCCACTGTCAATCAGATTGAAGGAAAGCCGAGTTGTCTTTCTTATTTAAATGGAAAATTTACTGAGAAAGTATTTATCATTGCAAAAACAACTCTTAATAACCCTGCAAAGACGAAAATTTGGTTTAACTAAAAAAAGGAGGCAGCGCCATGGATGTTCAGGTAGGCGACATACTGGAGATGAAAAAGCAGCACCCCTGCGGCTGCAACCTCTTTAAGGTGGCTCGTGTAGGTATGGACTTTAAAATAAAATGCAAAAAATGCGGTCATTTAATAATGGCTCCCCGCCTGAAGGTAGAAAAGAACATTAAGAAAATTATCCGTGAGGATGGGTTGTAGCAAGGTAAGCCGATAAATTTGCCCCATGTATTTAAAAAATACACAAGGTAGGGCATATGCTTTAAGCGCCAGTAAAACTGACGCTTAAAATTATGCAGTGCAGCCACAACCTAAGGCAACACCACACAATTGCAGGTGCTATGTTGCCCTAAAACTTACGGAGGAAACAAAATGATAGATAAGATACAAGGCGTAGCACACCGCTACGAGGAAATCAGCAACATGCTCATGGACCCTTCGGTGATTAACGACAACGGACGTTACCGGGACCTGATGAAGGAATACAAAAACCTGACACCTCTTGTGGAAAAATACAAGGAATATACCGCTGCACGGGCCTCTTATGATGAGGCGCTGGAGCTTTTAAATGAAAGCGGACTGGATAAAGACCTAAAAGAAATGGCTGACGAACAGCTGAAAGAGTCTAAACAGCTAATAGAAACATGTCAGGAGGAACTGACAATTTTGCTGCTGCCCCGTGACCCCAACGATGACAAAAATGTCATTGTGGAAATCCGCGGTGGCGCAGGCGGAGAAGAAGCTGCCCTGTTTGCCCGCAGCCTGACACGCATGTACACCATGTATGCCGAGGCACGCGGCTGGAAAACCGAGATTATGAACAGTAACGAAACAGAGCTGGGAGGCATTAAGGAAATCAGTTTTTCTATTGACGGAGACGGTGCATACTCCCGCCTGAAATTTGAAAGCGGAGTTCACCGTGTGCAGCGGGTACCCGAAACCGAGACCCAGGGCCGTATTCACACCTCTACCGTCACGGTAGCGGTACTGCCAGAGGCAGAGGAAGTAGAGTTTGAGCTAGACCCCAAGGACCTGAAAATCGACACCTTCCGTTCCAGCGGTGCAGGCGGCCAGCACATCAACAAAACCAGCTCCGCCATCCGCATTACCCACCTGCCCACAGGCACCGTGGTAGAATGTCAGGATGAACGCAGCCAGTTTAAAAATAAGGATAAGGCGCTGCGGGTTTTGCGCAGCCGCCTGTATGAAGAAAAACTGCGGGAGCAAACCGATAAAATTGCCAGTGAGAGAAAACTGCAGGTAGGGACGGGGGACCGCAGCGAGCGCATCCGCACCTACAACTTCCCCCAGGGACGTGTCAGTGACCATCGCATAGGCCTGACTCTTTACAAGCTGGACAACTTTATGAACGGTGACCTGGATGAGATGCTGGATGCACTGCTGACCTTTGACCAGGCAGAAAAGCTGAAAGCCCAGCAGGCATAATTTGATATTATATAATAGGAAGCGAACAAAGAATGGAACGACAAACGGTACTGTTGTCTGCAGCGGATGCTCAAAGCGGGCAAAAAGCCATTTTAGAGGCAGGCAGGATATTGGCGGAGGGTGGTCTGGTGGCCATTCCTACCGAGACAGTATACGGGCTTGCGGCAGATGCCACCAATGAAAAAGCAGTGGCAAATATTTTTGCCGCCAAGGGCCGCCCTCAGGATAATCCGCTCATTGTGCATATCTCCGCCATGGAAGAGATATACAGTATAGTAAAAGAACTGCCGACAGGGCTTACCCAACTGGCGACACACTTTTGGCCCGGGCCGCTCACCATTATCTGCCCAAAGTCTAAAAACATCCCCATGGTTACCTCCGGAGGGCTGGATACGGTAGCGGTGCGGATGCCGTCTCACCCCGTGGCGCGGGACATTATCCGTGCCGCAGGGGTACCGCTGGCGGCTCCTTCGGCTAACCGCTCCGGCAGCCCCAGCCCCACCACCGCCCAGCACTGTGTCAATGACCTGTGGGGCAGGGTGGAAGCCATTGTAGACAGTGGCCCCTGTGACGTGGGCGTGGAATCTGCAGTGATTTCTCTGTGCGGAAGCGTCCCCACGCTACTGCGCCCGGGGGCTGTTACTCTGGAACAGCTTCGGGAGGTGCTGGGTGAGGTGGAGCTTGGCAAAGGTGTTTTGGAGCAGCTGGAGGAAGGTATCAAGGTGCTTTCGCCGGGGCTGAAGTATAAGCACTATGCACCTGCTGCAAAAGTAGTGCTTGTACGTGGGAATTCCGAACCATTTGCCCAACTTGTTCAAAGCAAGGCAGATAAGGGTGTATGGGCCATGTGCTTTACAGAAGACAAAGCCTTATTGCAAGACATTCCAAACCTGTGTTACGGTGCTGCCGAGGATTATGCCGCACAAGCGGTACATCTGTTTGATCACCTGCGCAAAATGGATGAACTGGGAGCCAAAGAGGTATATATTCATGCGCCAAAACCGGAGGGGATTGGTCTGGCAGTGTATAACCGTTTGGTGCGCTCTGCAGGTTTTTGTATTGTAGATGTATAATGTTCAGGCCAATTTGCAGAAAAAGAGTGGAAATGCCGGCAAAAATTAAAATAATTGAGCCAGTTATAAGTTGCTCTTTTCGGTTAGGGCAATGATAGTATGCAATAACCATACAAAAGCAAAAGAATTTACAATAAAACGCAGGACTTGTGGAAAAATGCGTGATACAATAAAAAAATCACCAAGTGAAAGCTTGCAATTTTGGAAGCTTTTTCACCGGATGAAGCTTGTAAATTATCGGTATTTTGTTGAATAATAACTGCACTGCAATTTTTGGGTAGTCTGTTTTTATAAAACGCAATGAGTCCTTGGTGTTTTAATTTTATAATTGTAAGAAAAGGAGGAACGAACATGGTAGTAGGACTGACCGGCCCAACAGGTGCAGGAAAATCCTCCGTTTCTGAAATGCTGCGGGAGTGGGAAGGCATTGTGGTAATTGATGCGGACCAGATATCCCGTCAGGTGGTACAAAAAGGAAAGCGGTGCTTGGTAGATTTGGCTGTGGAGTTTTCTCCTTTGATTATTGATGCCGATGGTAATTTAAACCGTAAAAAGCTGGCACAGGTGGTATTTAGTGATAAAGAAAAGCTGAGAACTCTTAACCGCATTATTTTTCCCTATATTGGGGAAGAATTTGATATTGAAATAAAAAAAGCACAGCAAAATGGAGCAAGAGCCATCTTTTTGGATGCTCCCACTCTTTTTGAAAGCGGTGCCGACAAGCTTTGCGACAAAATTGTTGCGGTGCTAAGCCACAGGGACAAACGCTTTGAACGCATTGTGAGCCGGGACAACATGACCCCGGAGGAAGCCACAAGACGGATGCGCAGCCAGCACGACGACGAGTACTATCTCTCCCGTGCCGATCATGTTATTTACAACGATGCAACCAAGGTGGAGCTGAGGCTGGCAGTGCTGGAGCTCCTCAATGCCTTGGGGTTGTGATGCGGACACTAAAGGCCGTGCTGGGCACGGCAGCAGTGGCAGTTCTTTGTTTTGGTATTTTGTTGGTAGGCTTTCGGGAGTTTTATAAAGCGGCTTACCCAAGGCGCTTTCAGCAGGAAGTAGAAGCCTTTAGTGCCCAAAACGGTCTTGAGCCTTCACTGGTGTATGCGGTTATCCGCACCGAAAGCGGGTTTGATCAAGAGGCGGAGTCTTCTGTTGGGGCAAGGGGGCTGATGCAGCTTACCCCCGATACCTATTATTGGGTGCGCTACCGCTTGGGGGAAGAGGGCAGTGCCTCCTCCAACCAATTGTTTGACCCTTCAGAAAACATTAAATATGGCACAGCCAACCTAAGGCTTTTACTGGATCGGTTTGGTTCCCAAGAGACAGCCTTGGCAGCTTATCACGCAGGGTGGGGTAATGTCAGCCGCTGGCTGGAGGACCAAAGATATTCTCAGGATGGGCAAAGCATTCATAGCATCCCCTTTGCCGATACCGATTGTTATGTCAGCAAGGTAATCGATACTGCAGAGCTATACCGAAGACTGTATGAGCACTGAAAGAGCTGTCTGCACGAGTATCGTTTTATTGCAAAAGGGTATAAAATATAAGTGTCACTGGGAACAGTGTGCAAAACCATAATTGTGTTTTTTATTATAAGTAATCATTGAATAGAAATTAGGAGGAACATAGGATGGCAGAAAAGACCAAAGGTGAGCAGCTCCAGGAAAAGCTGTTGATGGAACCCAAAAATATGGGCGAACTTTTAAGCGATGCGGAGCTGGATAAGGCTCAAAAGTTTTGTGAAGGATATAAAGCTTTTCTGGATGCTGCTAAAACCGAGCGGGAAGCAGTAGATACCACGGTAGCAATGCTGGAAAAGAACGGATATACCGTTTTTGAGCCGAGCAAGCGTTATCAAGCAGGAGATAAGTTTTATACCGTTAATCGCGGTAAGGCAATGATTATTGCTACCATGGGACGCCGTCCCGTGGCCGACGGTGTACGCATCGGCGCCAGCCACATTGACTGCCCCCGTTTGGATATGAAGCCCCGCCCCTTGTTTGAAGAGGCTCAGCTGGCCTATTTCAAGACTCACTACTACGGTGGTATTAAAAAATACCAGTGGTCGGCAATTCCGCTTTCTTTGCATGGTGTGATTGTTAAAAAAGACGGTACAACGGTAAAGGTTTCTATTGGCGAGGATCTGGGTGAGCCGGTTTTCTGTGTAACCGACCTGCTGCCACATCTGGCCAAAGACCAGATGAAGCTGACTATGGCGGAGGGCATTAAAGGCGAGCAGCTGAATGTGCTGGTTGGCTGCCATCCTTTTAAGGATGACAAAGCCTCTGAGCGCGTGAAGCTCAACATCATCAATCTGCTGTTTGAAAAGTACGGCATCATCGAAAGTGACTTTTTGTCTGCCGAACTTTCTGCAGTGCCTGCGTATCCTGCCCGTGATATTGGTTTGGATCGCTCTATGGTGGGTTCCTACGGCCACGACGACAGAGTATGTGCCTATACCAGCCTAATTGCAGAAATTGAGGCCAAAAATCCCGAGTTTACCACCGTAACCGTGTTGGCAGACAAGGAAGAAATTGGTTCTACCGGTGCCACCGGTCTGCAGTCCTGGTTCCTGCGGGACTTTATCGAGGATTTGGCACAGGCAGAAGGTATTCAGGTTCGCCACGTGCTGTCCCGCTCCAAGTGCTTGTCCTGTGATGTTAACGCGGCCTTCGACCCTGCTTTCAGTGATGTCAGCGAGCGCCGCAATACCGCTTATATCAACTATGGCCCGGTGCTTACCAAGTACACCGGCAGCGGCGGCAAGTCCAGCACCAATGACGCAGATGCCGAAATGGTTGCTTTTATCCGCAACATTTTGGATGACGCAGGCGTTATCTGGCAGACAGGCGAGCTGGGCAAGGTAGATGCAGGCGGCGGCGGTACCGTTGCCAAGTATGTGGCAGCACACAATGTAGACACCATAGACCTGGGTGTTCCTGTGCTTTCTATGCACTCGCCCTATGAGGTTGTCTCTAAGGCAGACGTTTATATGACCTACAAGGCAATGGAAGCTTTTTACAAATAATATAAAGCTTATTATTAGTATGTGTTTAAGCTGATTCAGTATAATGAACTGATGTTGTGGCAGCTTTTTCAAACCGGGTTTGAAAAAGCTGCCACATTTATGAGCAAAAGCGGTGCTTTTTTGCGCCGTCTGCAACGTTACAAAGACAGGAGCACAAAATATGAATTTAGCGAATTTTGCCATACTGGGGTGGCTGTTGGGAGGCATCCTCATTGGCGCTACCATTTTTCCCCGAAAATGGCTGGGCATTGTCAGCCGCATGGTAACGCTGGGGGTTATTCTGGTATTGTTCTGTATGGGTCTAAGCCTGGGAGGAAGCCCGACACTGGTACAGGATTTGACACAGGCAGGCTGGGAGGCAGTTCTTTTTGCCGCTGCCACCATTGCAGGCAGTGTAGCTGTGGTAGCGCTGGTAGCCCGTCTCTTTTTCAACAAAAAGGAGGGTCAAAAATGATAATAGTGATTTTGGCCAGCCTTGCGGCTGGTATTGTATGCGGCCGTTTTTGGTTTGACCCTGCCATTGTAGAAATGGCCGACAGTACCCTCCTTGGATGGGCGCTAAACTTTTTGGTGCTGGCAGTAGGCATTGAGATGGGCAGTGATAAATCGCTTATTGGCAAGCTACGCAGCCACGGCTTCAAAATTCTGCTGCTGCCGTTGGGCGTTGCGGTAGGGTCGGTGTTGGGCGGCATCCTCATTGGCTGGGTGATTGGCATGCCCATGGGCGAAAGTGCAGCTGTATCAGCCGGATTTGGGTGGTATAGCATCTCGGCAGTGCTGCTGAAGGATATGGCAGGTGCCAGAATAGCCACCCTGGCATTCCTTACCAATGTGGTGCGTGAACTGATGGCGTTGATGGTGATTCCCATTGTGGCAAAGGTGTTTGGCAAGCTGCCCGCCATAGCTCCCGGAGGTGCGACATCCATGGATACCACACTGCCCATTATTGTAAAGTCTACCGACGAGGCCACCGGCGCAGTTGCGGTAATAACCGGTGTGTGCTGCTCTATGATGGTGCCTGTGGTGGTACCGCTGCTGTATCAGCTTTTCAGCTAGAAAAAAACAACAGGATGCTGTTGGAGTACAGCCCTGTGTACAGAAAAGAAAAAAATTAAAAGAGAAGCAATGATATTCACAAAAACACAAGAATAATGAATAAATATACAAAGCTCTAAAATCCCATTGGATTTTGGGGCTTTGCGTAGTTGGTAAAAATTTAAAAATAAATTTCTTGACAGTCTTTAAACGCTGTAATATAATATTATACTGTATCATAATGGACAATTATGCCTATGGATGCTTGTCAATAGCGTAAAATTCACGATAATACTCTCGTGCTTTTGGTATAAACTGACAAAATTTGTAGCATAATCTGTTGTATTAGTTTATGGTGAAAATAGATGAAACGGAGTGAGTGCGCGGATGGTTAATGTGAAGCCTGTCCAGCTGGGTAAAAATACCCGTATGAGTTTTGCCCGTATCGACGAGGTTTTGGAAATGCCAAACCTGATCGAAGTGCAGAAAAATTCATACAAATGGTTTCTCGAAGAAGGATTGAAGGCGGTTTTTAAGGACATCTCCTCTATCACCGACTATCAGGGAAACCTGGTCCTGGATTTCATCGACTATCGCCTGGAAGATAAGCCCAAGTACTCCATTGCCGAGTGCAAAGAGCGCGACACCACCTACGCTGCCCCCCTGCGTGTCCGCGCCAGCTTGCTTAACAAAGAAACTGGTGAGGTTAAAGAGCAAGACATCTTCATGGGTGATTTCCCCCTGATGACAGATGCCGGTACCTTTATTATTAATGGTGCTGAGCGTGTTATCGTTTCTCAGTTGGTTCGTTCCCCCGGTGTTTATTTTGACAGCAAGTTTGACAACGCCGGTAAAAAATTGTTTGAATCTACCATTATCCCCAACCGCGGCGCCTGGCTGGAGTATGACACAGACTCCTCCGACGTGTTCAGTGTACGCATTGATAAAAACCGCAAGCTGCCCATTACCACCTTTATCCGTGCCATGCTGCGTATTCGCGACGATGTTACCATAGAGCAGATTAATGCCGATATTATGAATGCTCTTACCCCCTTGCGCGGCACCGACGAAGAGATTTTTGAGGTGTTTGGTGAGGACGAGTATCTGGTAAAAACCATTGCCGCCAAGGACAACGAAATGACCGGTGACGAGGCCATTCTTGAGGTTTACCGCAAGCTGCGTCCCGGCGAGCCCCCCACAATGGACAGTGCCGTCAAGCATCTGGCTCAGCTGCTGTTTGACGCCCGCCGCTACGACCTTTCCCGCGTGGGCCGCTATAAGTACAACAAAAAGCTGGGTCTTGCTACCCGCCTCAACGGCCGTACCCTGACCCGCCCCATTGCCGACCCCATGACCGGTGAGATTATTGCCGAGGCAGGAGAGGTCATTACCCGTGAGAAGGCTCACTTCATTGAGGACAAGGGCGTCGACACCGCATACGTTGAAATTCCCGACCGTGAGCTGAAGATCATCAGCAACGGCATGGTGGATATCCGTAAGTTTGTATCTTATGACTGCACAGGCCTGGGTGTAAACGAAAAAGTTCGTTTTGACGTTTTAAAAGAAATTTTGGAAACCTGCCAGAGTGAAGAAGAGCAGAAAGCTGCCATTGCTGCCCGCATTGACGAGCTGATTCCCAAATACATCCGCAAGACCGATATCTTTGCATCCATCAACTATATGTGCTGCCTGCATTACGACATCGGTACCACCGACGACATTGACCATCTGGGCAACCGCCGTATCCGCAGCGTAGGCGAGCTGCTGCAGAACCAGTTCCGCATCGGCTTCAGCCGTATGGAGCGTGTCATCCGTGAGCGTATGACCACTCAGGCACAGGATATTGAGTCTGTTACGCCTCAGGCACTGATTAATATCCGTCCTGTTGTGGCCGCTATTAAGGAATTCTTTGGTTCTTCTCCCTTGAGCCAGTTCATGGATCAGACCAACCCCCTTGCAGAGCTGACTCATAAGCGTCGTCTTTCTGCCCTGGGCCCCGGTGGTTTGAGCCGTGACCGCGCCGGATTTGAGGTTCGTGACGTTCACTACAGCCACTACGGCCGTATGTGCCCCATTGAGACCCCGGAAGGTCCCAACATCGGTTTGATTTCTTACCTTGCAACCTTTGCAAAAATTAACGAATACGGCTTTGTGGAAGCTCCCTACCGCCGTGTAGATAAAGCCACCGGCTGTGTACTGGATGAAATTGAGTACATGACAGCCGATGTGGAAGACGAGTATATTGTAGCACAGGCCAACGAGCCTTTGGATGAAAACGGCGGTTTTGCCAACAAGAAGATTACCGTCCGTTACCGCGATACCGTGCAGGAAGTTGACCGTGAAAAAGCCGACTATATGGACGTTTCTCCCAAGATGGTGGTTTCTGTTGCTACCGCAATGATTCCCTTCCTGGAAAACGACGACGCCAACCGTGCGCTGATGGGTTCCAACATGCAGCGTCAGGCTGTGCCCCTTATCAAAACCGAGTCTCCCATCGTGGGCACCGGTATGGAATACAAGGCAGCTGTGGACTCAGGCGTTGTACTGCTTTCTCGCCACAACGGTATTGTTGAGCGTGTGTCTGCAGATGAAATCATCATCCGCACCGACGAAGGAGAGCTTGTCAACTACGAAGTAATCAAGTTCCTGCGTTCCAACCAGGGTACCTGTACCAATCAGCGCCCCATTGTAGACAAAGGCGAGCATGTTACCGTTGGACAGGTAATTGCTGACGGTCCCGCCACCAGCAACGGTGAAATCAGCCTGGGTAAAAACGCCCTCATCGGTTTTATGACCTGGGAAGGTTACAACTACGAGGACGCCGTTCTGCTCAACGAAAAAATGGTTCGCAACGACGTTTACACCTCCATTCACATTGAGGAATATGAGATAGAAGCCCGCGATACCAAGCTTGGACCAGAAGAAATCACCCGTGATATTCCCAACGTGGGTGACGATGTGCTCAAGGAACTGGATGAGCGTGGTATTATCCGCGTAGGTGCTGAGGTGCATGCCGGCGACATTCTGGTTGGTAAGGTTACCCCCAAGGGTGAAACCGAGCTAAACGCAGAGGAGCGCCTGCTCCGGGCTATCTTTGGTGAAAAGGCCAGAGAAGTCCGTGACACCTCTCTGAAGGTACCTCACGGCGAGTACGGCATCATTGTTGACGTTAAGGTATTTACCAGCGACAACTGCGATGAGTTCTCTCCCGGTGTCAACATGGTGGTTCGCTGCTACATCGCACAAAAGCGTAAAATCAGCGTCGGCGATAAGATGGCAGGCCGCCACGGCAACAAGGGTGTTGTTTCCCGCATTCTGCCTCAGGAGGATATGCCCTATCTGCCCGACGGACGTCCTCTGGACATTGTACTGAACCCTCTGGGCGTTCCTTCCCGAATGAACATTGGACAGGTACTGGAAGTCCACCTGGGCCGTGCAGCTTCCGAGCTGGGCTGGAAGGTAATGACCCCCGTATTCGACGGTGCACACGAAGGAGACATCCGCGACGCCCTGCGTGAGGCCGGTCTGCCCGAAGACGGCAAGACCGTTCTGTATGACGGACGTACCGGCGAGCCCTTTGATAACCGGGTAACGGTGGGTTACATGTACTTCCTCAAACTTCACCATCTGGTTGACGATAAGATTCATGCCCGTTCTACCGGCCCTTACTCGCTGGTTACCCAGCAGCCTCTGGGTGGTAAGGCGCAGTTTGGCGGTCAGCGTTTTGGTGAGATGGAAGTTTGGGCACTGGAAGCTTACGGTGCTGCCTACACCCTTCAGGAAATTTTGACTGTAAAGTCCGATGACGTGGTGGGTCGTGTTAAGACCTTTGAATCTATTGTAAAGGGCCTCAACGTACCCACACCTGGTATCCCTGAGTCCTTTAAGGTTTTGATCAAAGAATTGCAGAGCCTTGCCCTGGACGTTAAGGTACTGGATAAGGACGGCGAAGAGATCGACCTTAAGCAGAACTTTGAAGAGGACGACAACATGGGCCTGGTCCCCGCTGATATACCTCTCTTTGAGGAAGACAACGTGGAAGTAGGCTCCGAGCTGGATGAAGGCTTTGCCATAGAAAACCCCGATGACGAGGAAATCTTTGATGAAGACGCTATTCTCAGCGACGATCTTGTTGACGATTTTGTACTGAGCGATGAATAAGGAAGAGGGGTAGCATTTTGGAATTTAATGTTTTTGAATCCATTAAAATAGGCCTTGCTTCGCCGGAGAGCATCCGGGCATGGAGCTACGGCGAAGTCAAGAAGCCCGAAACCATCAACTACCGCACCCTGAAGCCGGAACGCGACGGCCTCTTCTGCGAAAAGATCTTTGGACCAACCAAAGACTGGGAATGTTATTGCGGTAAATATAAGCGTATTCGTTTTAAAGGCAAAGTGTGCGAGCGCTGCGGCGTGGAAGTAACCCGCGCCAAGGTTCGCCGTGAGCGTATGGGCCATATTGAGCTGGCTGCCCCTGTAAGCCATATCTGGTACTTTAAGGGCACCTCCTCCCGTATGGGCCTGCTGCTAAACCTTTCTCCCAGACTGCTGGAGAAGGTACTGTATTTTGCCAACTATATTGTTATTGACCCAGGTATTACCAATCTTAAAAAGTACAGCTTACTCACCGAGCGGGAATACTATGAGATGCGTGAAGCCTACGAAGATGAGTTCCGCGCCGGTATGGGTGCCGAGGCCATTAAGGAGCTGCTCCAGGAAATGGACATTCCTGCACTGGCCGAAGAAATTAAGGCTGACTTGGAAAAGGCAACCGGCCAAAAGAAAGCCAAGCTGCTGAAGCGCCTGGAAGTGGTGGAAGCATTCCGCCTTTCCGGCAACAAGCCTCAGTGGATGATTATGGATGTTCTTCCTGTCATCCCTCCTGAAATCCGTCCTATGGTTCAGCTGGATGGCGGACGTTTTGCCACCAGTGACCTCAACGACCTGTACCGCCGTGTAATCAACCGTAACAACCGCTTGAAAAAGCTGCTGGAACTGGGCGCACCGGACATCATTGTCCGCAACGAAAAGCGTATGCTTCAGGAAGCAGTAGACGCCCTCATTGACAACGGCCGCCGTGGCAGACCTGTCACCGGCCCCAACAACCGTCCTCTCAAATCCTTGTCCGATATGCTCAAGGGTAAGCAGGGACGTTTCCGCCAGAACCTGCTGGGTAAGCGTGTTGACTACTCCGGTCGTTCTGTTATTGTCGTCGGCCCCGAGCTGAAGATGTACCAGTGGGGTCTGCCCAAGGAGATGGCTCTGGAGCTGTTTAAGCCCTTTGTTATGAAGCGCTTGGTAGACCTGAAGGTTGCCGAAAACATCAAGAAAGCCCGCAAGATGGTAGAGCGTGCTTCCCAGAAGGAAGTTTGGGATGCTCTGGAAATCGTCATTAAGGATCACCCCGTTCTGCTCAACCGTGCGCCTACTCTGCATCGTCTGGGTATTCAGGCTTTTGAGCCCATTTTGGTTGAGGGCCGCGCCCTTAAGCTGCATCCTCTGGTATGTACCGCTTACAACGCCGACTTTGACGGCGACCAGATGGCTGTTCACGTTCCTCTGTCTGCAGAAGCACAGACCGAAGCCCGTTTCCTGATGCTGGCTGCAAACAACCTCCTCAAGCCCTCTGACGGCCGTCCTGTTGCGGTTCCTTCTCAGGACATGGTTCTGGGTTCTTACTACCTCACCATGGTTATTGAGGATGAAAAAGGCGCAGGCAAAATGTTCCGCGATGTCCCCGAAGCTCTGATGGCTTATCAGGCAGGCGATGTTGGTCTGCATGCGCCTATCAAGCTGCGCCGCCAGAAGATGGTGGACGGCGAGATGGTGTCTCGTATTGTGGATATCACCGTGGGACGTGTTATTTTCAACGATCCCATTCCCCAGGATCTGGGCTTTGTGGACAGAAGCAACCCTGAAAATCTGTTCCATTATGAAATTGATTTCCTTGTTACCAAAAAGCAGCTATCCAAGATCATTGACAAGTGCATCAAAAAGCACGGCACAACCCGCACCTCCGAGGTGCTGGACCAGGTAAAGTCTCAGGGCTTTAAATACTCCACCAAGGGTGCAATCACCGTTGCTGTTTCTGATGCCGTCATTCCTCCTCAAAAGGCAGAATACATTGCCGAAGCCGAGAAGGAAGTTGATAACATCCGCCGTCAGTACGACCGCGGCTTTATCTCCGAGGAAGTTCGCTACGACCGTGTTATCAAGGTCTGGACCGATACCACCGCAAAGGTGAAGGTTGCTCTGGAAAAGAACTTCGACTCCCACAACCCCATCTATATGATGGCACACTCCGGTGCTCGTGGTTCTATGGACCAGATTCGTCAGCTGGCCGGTATGAGAGGTCTGATTGCAAACACCTCCGGTCGAGCCATTGAAATTCCCATTCGTTCCAACTACCGTGAAGGTCTGAAGATTCTGGAATACTTCAACTCCTCTCGAGGCGCCCGTAAGGGTCTGGCCGATACGGCTCTGCGTACCGCTGACTCCGGTTACCTGACCCGACGTATGGTTGACGTTTCTCAGGAGGTTATTATCCGCGAGAGCGACTGCGGTACCCATGAGGGTATTGTGGTTTACGAAATTATGGACGATGCAGGCCGCAGTATTGAGAGCCTGCACGAGCGTCTGGTTGGCCGTTATGTTTCTAATGATGTTTACCACCCCACCACCGGTGAGCTGCTGGTATCCCGCGAGAAGATGATGACCGATGAAGACGCCGAAAAGATCATTGCCGCCGGCATTGAACGCGTCCAGATTCGCTCCATCATCAACTGTGAGGCCCGAAACGGCGTCTGCGCCAAGTGCTACGGTGCAAACCTTGCCACCGACCAGCCTGTTGCCATTGGTGAAGCCGTTGGTATCATTGCGGCTCAGTCCATCGGTGAACCCGGTACCCAGCTGACCATGCGTACCTTCCACTTTGGCGGCGCGGTTTCTGCAGCCGATATTACACAGGGTCTTCCCCGTGTTGAGGAGCTGTTTGAGGCCCGTAAGCCCAAGAGTGTGGCGGTAATTGCCCACTGCGGCGGTGAGGTTTCCTTCGATAAGGATGCCAAGGGTGTGGATATGGTCGTTGTTACCAACCACGAAACCGGCGAGGTGTTTGAACACCAGATCGTCTTTGGTTCCAAGCTCCGTGTGCAGGAAGGCGATATCATCGAAAAGGGTACCTTTATTACCGAAGGTTCTGCCGAGCCTAGCGAGGTTTTGGCTATCAACGGTAAGCTGGCTGTTCAGGACTACCTCATTAAGGAAGTCCAGATGGTATTCCGTACCCAGGGTGTTGATATCAACGATAAGCACATTGAGGTTGTTGTTCGCCAGATGATGAAGAAGGTCCGCATTGAGGATGCCGGCGATACCCGCCTCATTCCCGGATCTATGGTAGATCGCTCCGAGTTCCTGGCACACAATGCCGAGATTGACCGTCTCAATGCTGAGGATGGCGGAAGCCGCGTCAAAGCGCTCTCCCGTCCTGTGCTGCTGGGTATTACCAAGGCGTCTCTGGCAACCGACTCCTTTATGTCCGCTGCATCCTTCCAGGAGACCACCCGTGTCCTGACAGATGCTGCCATTAAGGGCAAGAGCGATCCTCTTCAGGGTCTGAAGGAGAACGTCATCATCGGTAAGCTGATTCCTGCCGGCACCGGTATGGTATCTTACAAGGAAAGCAAGACCGAGGAGCTGGGCAACGGAGCAGGCAGCCTGTTCAACTTTGATACCGACCTCAGTGACGACGATACAGTCTTGATTTAAACTGCTGAATTTCACAAAATTCTTTTGAAACTATTGTGTAAATTTTTAAAAAGTTCTTGACAAGACTAATTGCAGTTTGCTATCATAGTTAATTGGTGAGATTGGGTGAATTTGCTCCCAAAATCACGCTTTTACACCCTTTTGTTATGTTTTGCGGGGCCCTCGGGGTTCGCCCGGGGGGGCCTTGCTTTCATAAAAAATATTTTATAGAGGAGGTGCAATATGCCAACCTTTAACCAGCTTGTACGCAAAGGCCGTGAGACTATTGAGAAGAAATCTACAGCCCCCGCACTGCTGAGAGGATGGAACTCCAAGAAGCGCGTAGCTATTGAGCAGAATTCCCCTCAAAAGAGAGGTGTATGTACTGCAATCAGAACATCCACCCCTAAAAAGCCTAACTCTGCGCTCCGTAAAGTAGCAAGAGTCCGGCTCAGCAACGGAATGGAAGTTACTTCCTACATCCCCGGTGTTGGTCACAACCTGCAGGAACACAGCGTCGTGCTTATTCGTGGCGGACGTGTAAAGGACTTGCCTGGTGTGCGTTACCACATCATCCGCGGTACTTTGGATGCTCAGGGTGTTGCTAAGAGAATGCAGGCCCGTTCTAAGTACGGTGCAAAGAGACCCAAAAAGGCTGGTGCCGCGAAGTAAGATATTCCCTGTATGATTTGAAACAAATCTGCCAATATATTTGGTGCTATGATATAGATAGTTACCTCTATATTGGACAAACGGGAGTTTCAGCTTTCGAGTACCTATGAATTCATTTTATGAAGGAGGGAAGCGAAGTGCCAAGAAGAGGTAATATTGCAAAACGTGATGTTTTGCTTGACCCTGTTTACAACTCAAAGCTCGTAACACGTCTTATCAACAACATTATGCTTGATGGTAAGAAGGGTGTTGCTCAGAAGATTGTATATGGTGCATTCGAAATAGTTGAAGCAAAAACCGGAAAGTCAGCGCTGGAAGGTTTTGAAACAGCAATGGGAAATAT
>JAEYXR010000062.1 GCA_023431215.1 Bacillota bacterium | reverse complement strand
ACCCTGGACAGCATTGAAGAAAACAATCAAAAAGTTGTGGAAAACAGTGTGAGCGGGGAGGAAAAGAAATGGGGTTACTCGGAGCTTCAAGAGGCATCAGAACCCGCGGCAAAGAACTCAGACAATGTCGTAAAGCCGTCACCCTCGTCTTCCTCATCGTCTCGGCCTTCATCGTCCTCCTCCAAGCCGTCCGAGCAGCCAAAGGTATCTACCGGGCAAAACGCTGGGCAAAAGCAGCAAGTATCCTCCTATATTTTACCCGTAGCCTCTCTTGAAGTAATCAACCCCTACAGCAAGGGGCAATTGGTAAAAAATCAAACTCTGAATGTATGGCGTACCCATGACGGTGTGGACATGAAAGGCAATAAGGGCGATACCGTAGTTTGTGTCGCCGACGGTACTGTCCTCAGCGTAGTGACCGATCCCCTGTGGGGCGGCACAGTGCAGGTACAGCATCCTGACGGTTATGTCTCGGTATACTGCGGTGTCTCGGTAGACAGCGCTGTTAAAAAAGATGCTGCCGTTAAATCCGGTCAGGCCATTGGTACTCTGGACCAAATTCCTGCTGAAGTATCTATGGACACTCATCTGCATTTCAGCGTTATGAAAAACGGCAAGTATATTGACCCTGCCGAAATTATCAAGCTTGGTTAAACTCTATTAAAGATATGGTAAAGCGCCCATTTCTACCAACAGAATGGGCGCTTTGTTCTCTATTTGCATTTTGACCGAGTTGTGTTATACTAAACTTACAGCTATTATTTGCAATAAACTGTCGAAACAAGTCAGGGCTTTTAAAAAAGTAAAAGAACATCAATCGTTAAAGTCCCTGATTTGGTATGATACCCATGACACCATAGAAAGGGTCTGTTGCATGCCTTATTTTATTTGCAGCCAGCCCACAATGCCAAAGCTGGACGCGCTGCCTACTTACAAAATAACCGATTATCCTTTGGAGCCCCGTGACTATAAGCCCTTTGCTCAGGCAAAAATTTGTATGACCCCTCAGGATCTGCTGATTCAAATGTGGTCTTTTGAGATGGTGCCCCGTCCCGAGAGCCGCCTGCGCGCAGTTGTTACCACCAAAAAGAGCGAACATCTTTTGGTGCTTACTGCAAAGCCCGACGGCAGCTGTGATTGTATGATGCGGGGGCCTTTGGGGGACAAGCCTTTGGACTGCGTCGTTCATCCTTATATGGGAGAAGACCTACAAGGCATTTATTGGGGTGTGACGGTAACACTGCGCCGTTCCACTGTAGAGCAATATTTAGGTCCTGATACAACCTCGGTAGGCAGTGTGCTGCGGTGCAATTTTTATAAACTTAGCAGCAATGCTCAAAAACCTCACAAGGGCAGCATGTATCCTGCAGATTTTGCAGGCAAAAAGGAATATGCTCTGCCATCTTTGGCCGAGTTTACCGTAGTCAATTATTAATGATATGTATAGTCTGGTATTACACAGCCTTTGCTGGTACACAAAAGGGAGGATGACATCGTATGAAATATGTTTGGAAACTGGTACAGCTTATCTTGAAGATTGCGGTTTTAATCGCTGGTATCATCGTTGCCATGGAGTGCATCGATGCCTACAGTGAGAAAAATCATCACAAATACCTCATCACCGAAGATTTGACCGACTAAATTGGTTTTTAACCGCATAACGGCAAAAAAAGCTCCCCGAACAGGTAGTTCGGGGAGCTTTTATGTTTGCTTCTTCAACAGAATTTCTGGCCGCCTACATATACCGAGTGAATGTTCCAAAGGTTATCGAATACTGCCAGGTCTGCTTTTCTACCCACCTGGATGGTGCCAAGAGTATCCTGCCGGCGAACTGCCCTGGCAGGTGCCGTGGTGGCGGCATAAATAGCATCCTTTGGTGCAATGCCAAAGCTGATGGCGTTTTGTACAGCTTTATCCAGGGTAATGGTAGAGCCGGCTATGGTGCCGTCCTTCAGGGTTGCTTTGCCGTCCCTGACAATAACCTCCAAGCCGCCCAGAGTATACTCGCCGTCTGCCATGCCTGCCGCACTCATGGAGTCGGAGACCAGTACCGCACGCTTGCTCAGTACACAAAAGGCTGTACGAATGACGGCAGGGTGTATATGGATACCGTCGCAAATTAGCTCCGCGGTAACATCCTTGTCAAAGGCTGCACCAATGAGCCCCGGGTCACGGTGGTGCAGCGGATTCATGGCGTTAAAAAGATGGGTTACGTTGGAGGCTCCGGCTTCAATTGCCTTGCAGGCTGTGTCATAATCAGCCTCGGTGTGTGCCAAGGACACCACCACCTCGCCGCTGACTTCACGGATAAAGTCCATAGCACCCTCAAAGCAGGGGGAAATGTCCACCATTGCCACGGCATTGCCGCTGGCCTTTTGCAGGCGGCGCAGCTGGTTGGCATCAGGAGGTACAATGTATTGCGCATCGTGGGCACCCTTCTTTTTGGGGGACAGATACGGCCCTTCCATGTTAACGCCCAAAATAGTGGCACCGGGGGTGCCTACACGCATTTTTTCTCCAATGAGGGCAAACACCCCTGTCAGTGTCTCTTCCGACAGGGTCATGCCGGCAGGGGCCACTGCGGTTACTCCGTGGGAGGCATAAAAGCGGCACATTTTGTCCATTTCCTCTGGGGTGGCGGTGCAAAAATCGTAGCCCGCACAGGCATGGGTGTGTATGTCAACCAGTCCGGGGGTAACGGTAAGTCCGGCAAGGTCAACTTCTTCTTTGCCCTTTAAGTCTTCACCAATTTGGGCAATCTTTCCATCCAAAACTTCAATATCAAGCTTTTGCAGCTTGTCCTGATAAAAGATAACCGCGTTTTTTAAAATCATCATCATACCCCGCTTTCTGCAATTGTAACAGCACTGGCTTTTTATCTGCCGATGCCCAAGAGTCTACAGCAATCCAGCCACTTTTTAGTATTGACCTACGGATTGGCTTATATCCCCTTTTAAGCTTATGATAACATTCAAAACAAGCTATGACAATTGCACAAAATGGTATTTATAGTAGACAATTGGCTTCCTTCTTACGGCTACTACAATAAGCATTCTTTCATTTTTTCTACAAAAGAATAGGGTACACCAAGTTCTCCATAACCGCTGCCAAGCAGTAGTCCCGGTTTTATGGGTCCATGATAATCGCTGCCACCGCTTTGCAGACAGTTAAACTCCTCTGTCATGGCAAGAGTGCGCGCCTGCCAGTCCCGGTCGTACTGGCAGTACCGTGTTTCCAGCCCGTCGGCGCCCCATTGCAAAATCCTGCGGCATACAGCCAGAGAAGTATCAGCGCTGTGGCGGCTGATTTGGTTTGGGTGCGCCACAAACGCCAAAGCTCCCACCCGATGAAGGATATGGATACACTCCAAAGGTGTTGTCCCCTCCATACGTACATAGCCGGGTTTGCCTTTGCTTAAATAGCGGGTTACTGCATCGTCTATATCTTTTGCCGCACCGTTTTGAATCAGCACTTGTGCCATATGTGCCCTCGTAATGGTGCCGTTACCTGCCTCTGCCACCTCTTTGGCGCTAATGGGCAGCCCGGCAGCTTCCAGCCGACTGAGCATACGTCGGTTGCGGTTTTGGCGGCAGGTTTTTCGCACAGCCAAAAACTCCTCCAGTTCTTTGCTTTGAAGAGGAATAAACAGACCTAAAATATGAACCGGATACTCGCCATATAAGGCGTTCAGCTCCACACCGGGGATTACCTCAACACCCAGCTCTTTTCCCGCTTGCATGGCTTCTGCCAAGCCGTCGGTGGTGTCATGATCGGTTACGGCAATGGCGGAAAGTCCCTGCTGTTTTGCAAGCTCCACCAGCTTGCGGGGGCTCAGGCTGCCGTCTGAGGCATTGGTGTGGGTATGCAAGTCTACCAGTTTTTCCAAAACAGATACTCCTTTTATACAATGTTGCTCCTATATTATTTGTCCAATATACTATTAACATTATTATAGTGTATTACACAGGCAAAAGGGAATAGGGAGGGTATATTGATATTTCTCCCATAAAAATATTATAAAGGCATCGTTGCTGTAAAACGATGCCCTTATGTGGTGTTATGCTTATTTTCCGTACTCCTTCAATTGTTTGCGCTTAATAATTTCTTCTATTGCCTGCAGCAAAAGGATTCTCTCCTCTGTATTTGTGTACTTAACATTGACACACCCTTTTCCCTTTCCTGGACTTGCAAAGCTTTCTTTCATCATTGCAATATACTCAAAATCCATTGTATGCATTGAAAAGTGATTTTTAGCCGGTGAGAACGCAATGTAATTTCTTAATTTTCCGCTCCCCAGCTTATAAGTAGGCATTTGAAAAGAAATTACCTCCTCCAAATTTGAATGCTTTTCACGCATATATTTGACAAAAAACCACATCCACTCTTGTTGTATCTCTGGAAGTGCCATGATATAACTATCAACCTCATTTGCTGCTTTTGTCATAGAATGAAATACCTCCCGTTTTATCATTATTGCGTGCAATATATTATTGATTGTGCATCGGCCTTTGGCCGGCGCATGTAGATTATATGGCTGTGGCAGAGCTACATGTCCAATGTTTTTACTATGGCCATCATATCACCTGTCACAGGCGCATGCAACCAAGGCTTGGCTATAACAGAGTATGCCCCGCATGGCTATCCTGTGGGGAAGTATCCACAACCCCCAAGCAAAAAGCGGCAACCACCAACATTGGGTGGTTGCCGCCTGCATAACAGCCTTTTGTTTCTGTTTTAAAGTTTATTTTCGGAGCACCTTTGCAAAACGTGCTATGTCGCTCATGGTCTCGGCGTAATCGCGCTTACTGCGCAGTCTTGCCTCAGAGAAAGGAACGGCAACGCGGTTAATGCTGAAAACAGCAGTAACGCCGGTGTCGTAAACACTCTGGATGCCGTCGCCCACGTCGCCCACAACAGCAATCACTGGCTTATTCTGCTTTTTGGCTCTGCCGGCAATACCCACAACCACCTTGCCGCGTAGGCTCTGGGTATCCAGCTTGCCCTCGCCGGTGACAATCAGGTCTGCATCTGCAATGGCACTATCAAAATCGACAGCGTCCAGAACAGTCTCAATGCCTGCCTTTAGCTTGCCGCCCAGCAAAGCCACCATACCGGCACCCATGCCGCCTGCTGCACCGCCGCCGGGCAGAGTGCTGATGTCAATGCCCAGAGATTTACGGATAGCCTGATCAAAGGCACGCAGCTTTTGATCCAGTACTTCTACCATCTCGGGGTCTGCACCCTTTTGAGGTGCAAAGATGTAGGCTGCACCTGTGGGGCCCCACAAAGGATTGTCAATGTCATACATGATGGTGATGGTGCAGCCCTCCAGCAGCTTTTGGGCAGCAGAAATATCAATAGAGTCTATCTCGTCCAGAGTAAAGCCGGTGGGCACAAACTCCTCACCCTGTTTGTTCTTAAACACAACACCCACACCGGCAGCACAGCCGGCACCGCCGTCATTGGTGCAGCTGCCGCCCAGACCCAGAATAATGTCGTTGCAGCCATTCTCTACTGCATGGCGAATCAGCTCTCCCACACCGTATGTAGTGGTAAGTCCGGGGTTTTTACGGTTTTCTACCATAGGCAGCGCTGCAGCAGCAGCCATTTCAATAATGGCACGGTTGCCAATACGGCCGTAAAAGCTTTCAATTTTTTCGCCAAAATAAGGGCCGCTTACCGTTACATCAACACGTTGGCCACCCAAAGCGTATAAAAAGCACTCGGTGGTACCCTCTCCGCCATCTGCTACGGGAATTCCTACTACCTGGCACTCTGGAAACTGCTTGGTAAACGCATCACGAATCAGCTCACAAGTGTCAATAGAGCTGATGGTGCCTTTGAAGGAGTCAGAAATTGCAATGATCTTTTTCATCTTGATCTCTTCCTTTCATAAATGAATCGCCCCCTGGCGAGTTATCGTGTTCAAATGATTATATGGAATCGCCCTTACGCCCGTTCAGCAGGAGGTAAAGAATAAAGTCACGTTGAAAACGGCTTTCTTCTTCCAGCCCTGCCAGCTCGGTAAGACGCTTCATACGGTATACCATGGTGTTTTTATGGATATGAATGGCCTCTGCGGCCCTTTGGATATTCATGTTGTTGGAAAAATAAGCTTCAATGGTTTCAAGCACCCATTCTTCTCCCTGTCCTTTGCCAAACAGCTTTAAGCGAATCTCTCCCAGCAGTCTGGCAGTCTCGCTGGGGGGGATGCTCCAAATAAGAGAGTCTACCCGTGCCGACAAAGACTCCAGATTATAGCAGCCTATGGGATACATGGCACACAGCCTCGATGCCTCTTCATAACTCCAGGCATAGCTCATCGCACCGTTTTGTGGGTCATACACACCACCGTATGCAATTTTGGCCTCCAGGCCAAGCTGCTCCTGCAGCACCTTGCGGATACGCTCCAAATAGCCGTTGTCTGCCAGTTCCTGTCCTTGACGCCACCCGCGAAAGACTACGTACTCCTGATGTATCATGCCGTAAAGGTCTTCCCCCGGCATTACCAGCCGTTGGCGAAGCAAATACTTTTCTATTTTTTCAAAGGTCTCTACCAATGCAGAGGTTTCTTTTGGCACCTCTGCCAGGGCAATCACCACTGCTCTTCTGGCAATCATGGGGTCCAGATTCAGCAGCAGGCATTCTTCGCTCATCTCCTGGGGTGTCAGCTCTTTGGGGTGGCGAATCAGGCGGTGAATCAGCTTGATGCGAAGCTCCCGCTCCACATGAACCTTTTGGGTGTTAAGAGCCTGTTCAATGGTAAGCTGCACACAAACACGCACCAAATTGGCAATGCCCCGCACCTCCTGGGGGTCTCCTGCTATGCCAACAGCACCTAAGGTCTCACCACCAATGACAATGGGCATATTTACCCCCGCCTTAGAACCGGGATACCGCCAACTTTGGTCTGCACTGATTTCAACAGTTCGCCCCAGCCTTATTGCATCCAGGGCACCCTTGTGGCAGTCGCCTACGCGGTTTTTTTCGCCGGAGGCAAGAATGACCCCGTGTTGGTTCATTACGTTTACAGAATGGTTGCCAATAAGCTCCATGGTAGCGTCTACAATTTTTTGAGCAATTTCAGGTGAAATCACAGGCACTCTCCTCCTTTCAACACTGCAGCGGTTTCCTTCTTGGCTTCTTTACTCCTTAATGCCGAACGTTTTGCATCCATAGAAATCAGCAAAGCTGACGACACAATCAACAGGCACCCCAAAAGGGATTTTAATGAAAGCTTATCGTTAAAAATTGCAATTCCTGCCACCACAGAAGTAACAGGCTCTATCATATTCAGTACCGATGCGGTAACTGGCCCCAGCTGCTGGATTCCCCACATCAAAAGACAAAGGGCAAACACAGTGCAGAGCAACGATGTAGCCGCCACCGACATCCAGGCTTTTGCAGAGGGCGGCAACAGAAAAGAGCCCGTGATAAGCTGCTGGAACGAAAAAAACAAAGAGGAAAAGAAGGTCACATAAAAAAGTGTTGTAAAAATAGGGAGAACTGCAAAAGCACTTTTGCGGGTAGCAATAATGTATACGGCATAAGTAAGCCCCGACAACACTGCAAACACCACACCCGGCAAAGAAATTCCTTTGCTGAAGTCGGCCATGAGCCATAGTCCACCCAGCGCAGCAGCCATAGACAGGCATTTAAATACAGTGGCTTTTTCCCGGAACATTGCAATCATAATGAAGGTAACAAACAGTGGGTACGCAAAATGGAACATGGTGGCAAGGCCAATGGGAATATATTGGTAGGCTACTGTTAGCAGCAACGAGGTGATGCCTGACCCCAAAAGGCCAAACAGACAAAGCTGTGCCAGCTGTGCTTTGGTAACTCTAAAGGAAACTTTTTTAATGCACATAATGCCGGCCATTACCACACATGCCAAAAAGTAACGCCAAAAAACAACGGACGCCGAAGACATGCCGGCATCCAATGCAAACTTGCAAAATACCGGCAAAAAACCATAGGCTACCGATGCAGCAATCACTGCCACAACACCCTGAATCATGATTGCACCTTTTGAACCCTTCACTTTGTATTTTTTACAAAATTTGAGCTCACCGTGCACCTTAATATTTATTATATCAAAGGCGGCCAGCTCTTGCATTGTATTATAGCACAAATAAATCAGCTTTTCTACTAATATCACTGGGGCAGGGGACAAAACACCCCCCGGATAGTTCTATCCGGGGGGTGTCAGACTTATTTAAATGAAGAAACAGTATTAAAAAGCGGTTATTCCTTGATAAAGAGCTGGACCCAGTAGGTATTTTCGGCGCCTTCATATACGCCAATTCCAATGCCTGTCCACTGCTCATTTAAGATGTTGCTGCGGTGGCCGGGAGATTCCATCCAGTAGCCCACTACCTGCTGGGCAGACAGAAAGCTGTTTGCAGAAAACAGGTTTTCACCTACACCGGGGTAGCTTAGCCCTACCTGACCAAAGACAGTGTTAAAGTTGGAGCCGTCGGGTCTGGTGTGACTCCATAACTGATCTACCTCTTTTGCACGAATCATTGCAGGAGTATCTACCACCTTAACGTGGCGCAACGGCGGCAGCCCCGCAGCAGAACGCTGGGCATTGGTGGCACTGATAATTTCGCTAATCACCGTATCATATTCCGAGGTGTCGGCTTGAGGAACCTTAATATCCTGGCCGCTTGGCTGGGTTGGTTGACTTTGATTATTCTGTTGGGTCTGTTGTTCCTGCTGATTTTGTCCGGCCTGCTGATTTTGTCCGGCCTGCTGATTCTCTCCGGCCTGCTGATTTTGTTGCACCTGAACAGCCACTGCCACTTCTAGTTTAGCGGGGGCATAGCCGTCAGCCTGGGCGGAAACAAGAATTTTTGAAGCAGCCTTTTGGGCGGTCACCGTCAGCAGGTGGTCTTTTACCTCCGCTTTGGCATCTCCGGTAATTGTTTTTACCTCGTACCTGACCCCTGGTGCGTTTGCAGCAAGGGTAACGGTGCCTTTTTCTCCCTCTTTCAGCTTTAGCTGCATTTTATCTGCAGTTACCTGCAGTCGGCGAAGTACCTCTATGGCAAAACTGATGGTTTGGTCTTGATAATTGTCTGCAGCAGCGGCAACCGTTATGGTTCCTGTTCCTGCTGCCTTAGGAGATAAGCGCAGTGTAGAAAGCCCTGTTGTGGGGTCTGTATCAATTACCGCCTCGGCAACACCGTTGGACTTTGTGGTGTCTGGTGTAAAGGAGGCTCCCTCCGCACTGCTGAATACTGCAATGACATAGTCCTCATCATCCTCAGCCAGGGTAATGATTGACTGTGCCTCTAATGCCTCACCCTGGGGGTGCTGCAGTGTGACCTCCTGTGTGTGAAGCAGGACCTCTACCGGCCAGCTATAAACAGCATCCCGATAACCTTTGGCGGATAGTGTAAGCTTTAGCACAGCCTCCTGGGTGTTTTGGCGGGTAATCTGCACACCTGTATTGTCGCTGAGCAAAACCGCCGTACCATCTTCTCCGGTTAATTCCACCTCAGTTACCACCGCATTCTCCATAGGAAGTGTCAGCAGGTAGCTTCCGGGTACATCAATTTCAGTTTGCAGTGTTTCTCCCGGTGCTTTTCCATCCAGCAGCAGGCCCTCCGTTGGCATTTCCTTAGGCAACAACAAAAATGTACCAACAGCAATAACGGCAACGGCTAAGGCAGCCAGTAATATTTTTTTCATCTTCTTCACTTCCTTTTTGGGTTATTGTATTTTGAAACTGTATAAAATGTAACACTTTTGGCCTTTAACTGCAACAACTTCCACATTTTGTTACCGTGCAAAAATAAAATAAAAGACCCGCCCGTTGTGCGAATCTTTTTTATTGAGTCAGCAGCATTTTATACCATCAAGCCGCATCATTACAGGGTTTTTGTCTTAGAATAAAAATTGTTAACGAAGTGTACCTGCCGCCAAATTATTGAAAATCTTCCTTTATAATGTCATAATGTTTCCAGACGTTTACCTACAAAAAAAGCCCCATGAAAAGACACGATACATACAAATGTTACTGCTGTGAAGCTGAGTGGCGAGGAAAAAGCATTAATCTCTTTTTTGGGCAAAAAAGTCCTTTAACAGGACTTTGCACTCTTCCTCCAATACCCCTGCTCTGATCAGGGGCGTGTGGTTAAAGTCCAGTGCAAACAAATTGATTTTGGAACCTGCACAGCCTGCGGCAGGGTCGGCAGCACCGTACACCACCCGTTCTATCCGTGCGTTGATGATGGCGCCTGCACACATGGGACATGGCTCCAGCGTTACATAAAGAGTGCAGCCGGTAAGGCGCCATCCGCCCAATGCCTTGCAGCCCTCCTGTATCACCTTGATTTCTGCATGGCCCAGCACATCTGTATCTTTTTCCCGGGTGTTGCCGCTTCGTGCAATAATCTGTCCGTTCTTGACCAGCACAGCACCAACAGGCACCTCACCATGTGCCTGGGCCAGTTTTGCCTCGGCAATGGCCTCCTGCATAAACAGCTCATGATTCAACATAGTCAAGACTCCCCCCGTATCCAATTTATTTATGACGTAATGGGTATGATGGAACCAATGGTAAAATACAAAAAATAAGCCAAGCCGGCTATGAGGGGAATGCTTTTGAGCAAGGCAGCAAATCTATTGATGGTTACAGACGGCTGCGGGTCATTGGGCAGTGCAAAAACAGGGCCAAAGCGCCGACGCAAAAAAAGTGCGCCGGTCAAAGCACTTGCCGAACCAAAGGCGTAAAACCATATCACGGTCATCACCGTATAGTTTCCTGATTCCTGAAGAATAAACAACACCAGGGCAAGGGTATTGTACAAAAAATGAAATATCATACCCGGCACAAGGCTACCCGAACGTATTGTAAAGCAGCCCAGACACAACCCGATGAGCAGTGCGGGGATTAGCTGTGCAAATGATGCATGACACACTGCAAACAAAACCGCGCTGACTACTACGGCAAAGCCGTTTCCAAAAGGGCGTAGTGCCTGCAAAATAGCACCTCGAAATAAAAGTTCCTCCAAAATGGCAGGTACCACTCCCGCTGCCAGCACGGTAAAAATCATAGAGGGGACACCGCTGCCTATCTCCGGCATATAGGTTATGGCAGTATATCCTGCCTGCTGCAGCAGTGCCAGCAAAAAAACACTAAAGTAGTTGCCTGCTACCGCTACCCCAAAGGCAACCCCCATTGCAGGCAAAAGATAATCGGGCCGTACAGCCACCAGGGGAATCAGCCTTTTTGGGCTTTCGCCCAATGCCGATACCAAAAAAACAGTAGGGACCAAAATGTAAACAATGCCCACCAATACCGAAATACCCTGCCACACCAGCGGCGGCCATCCCCAGCCAAAATGCTTGTCCAGACTTTGCAAAAAAACGGTTCCCTGCTGCAGCAGATAAGACATCATGGCCATGAGCAGTAATGCTACTCCTATCATTCCACACCGCATTTGTAACTGCTTTTGCTCCATTCTTCTTCCTCCTGCATATTTCTTTGTATGGTTTGTAAGTGTGCTGCCACCGTCCTTTTGGCATTAAGAACATAGTCAGGCTTACCAGAAAATGCATACGACAAACTGCTTCTCATACCTGCTGCCAACACAACCCTTTAGCCCGTCAGTTAAGCCGTATCTACCTTACTGTCAGCAGCGGCTGTTCTCTCCGGCAAAGGATAAGACGCCTATTATTATACACCAAAACAGCCGGATAAAAAAGAAGAGGCGGACAGGTATCCGCCTCTTCTATCATTTATGTTTCAAACGTTTTCTTACTTATTCTTGACCGTGGTGTTTTTCGGGAAAAAGCTTATTGAGTATGCCAATGACACAATAAATAACAATCATTACAAGGAAGATACCGCCCATGCCATACAGCATTACCGGCAGGGTGCTTAAAAAAGCATCGATAGAAATCATGCGTAACGCTCCTTTTTCTGCCGCCTGATGCGGCTTTTTTACCATACCCTTTAGCAGAGTGCTATTTTGCAATCAGGCTTAAAATCATACCACCGGCAATTACCGAGGCAATCTGACCCGATACATTGGAACCCACAGCGTGCATCAGCAGGAAGTTCTGCGGGTCTTCCTTAAGCCCCATTTTGTGTATTACCCGGGCAGACATGGGGAACGCAGAAATGCCGGTGGCACCAATCATGGGGTTAATCTTATCCTTGAGGAACAAATTAAGCAACTTGGCAAACAGCACGCCGCCCACGGTGTCAAATACAAAGGCAACAAGGCCCAGGGCCATAATCAGCAAAGTGGCACCGCTTAAAAACTGGTCTGCCTGCATTTTGGTGGCAATGGTGATGCCCAGCAGCAGAGTTACCAAGTTGGCAAGGGCATTTTGGGCGGTCTCGGAAAGGCTACCCAGCACGCCGCACTCACGGATGAGGTTACCAAACATCAAAAAGCCCACCAGAGCAACAGAGCGGGGTGCCAGCACACCGGCAATAATGGTAATGATGATGGGGAACAAAATCTTAGTGGTTTTTGAAACGCCTTTGGGGTTGTACTTCATGCGGATCATGCGTTCTTTTTTGGTGGTAACAGCACGGATGACCGGGGGCTGAATGATGGGCACCAATGCCATATAAGAATAGGCGGCAACAAAGATAGCGCCCTTAAAAGGAGTATCAAAATAGTTGGCAACAAAGATGGAGGTAGGTCCATCGGCTGCACCGATAATGCCGATGCTGGCTGCATCCTGAATGGTAAAGGCTGTACCCAGCATTTCAAAAAGAGGGGTAAACAGACAAGCCAGGCTAAGGGTAAAAAAGATACCAAATTGAGCCGCTGCACCAAACAACAGCATCTTAGGGTTAGAAAGCAGTGGACCAAAATCGATCATGGCACCAATGCCAATAAAGAGCAACAGGGGAAGCAGCTCATTTTGGATGGTTGCATTAAACAAAACATCAATAATACCAGGCTCGGTTACACCGTCTATTACTTGATTCACTGCACCGGATAGCGGCAGGTTTACCAAAATAGCACCAAAGCCCATGGGCAGCAACAAAGCTGGTTCCATCTGATAACGGATAGCGAGAAAAATCAGCACCCCACCGATACACCACATGATAACCATGGGTAGGGTGAGGTTCTGCAGGTTTCCAAACAATGCTTGCATGAAAAAATTCCTTCCTTCCATTTAAAGCTTACAGTTTGCGTGCTGAGTGACCAATGCAGAACAAATCTTTTGAAGGAAGCCCAGGGCCTGACCCACCTAAAGCCATCAAAAAAAGACTTCTTCCGCATTAGCGGAAAAAGTCTTGCTTTTTATAGTATGTGCGGACAGCCAGGGGTTTATTCTCCCGCCGTCGTCTTGACGCATCATACGACAGTAATCACTGTAAGCTACTCCCTTTTATCTCCTCTATACTATACCATATCTATCCATTGGCGTAAAGAGGCCGCTCTATTAAAAATTTAAAATTTAAACAGGCTGTTTGTGCACAACTGCTAATGCCTGTTATGCCCGCAGCGCACCAACGGCCGGGGTGGCATACACGGACCTTCACTTTGCAAGGCTGCCGGGTCGGATGGCAGGGTGTTGGGATTTGTCTCGCTTTTTTCCACCATGGGCGCCGCCTGTTGTGGAATTTTTGTGTCCGCATCCAAATAAAAACCGGACAAAAGCTCTGCCAAAAGACTTTGATTGAGAGAGTAAAATACCTGCCGCCCCTGCTTGGATGCACTTACCAGCCCACAGGCTGTCAGGGTTTTCATATGGTGGGATAATGTTGGCTGCCCCACCGCAAGCAGCTCTTGCAGTGCTGTGGCAGTACAGTCCCCTTCAAAAAGCCGCCGAACCAGTAGCAATCGGTTTGGCTCTGCGAGCACTCCCAGCAGTTGGCATTGCTTTTTAAGCTCCACAACCCGCACTCCCTTCTGTGTCTCTGCAATATATCGATATTTGTCAATTTTTAGCTTACCTCGGTTCCCGGATAATAATGTTCCAAAATTTCAATATAGTCCCATCCATCCCGTGCATACAGATAGGCGCCCACCTGCGAAAGCCCAACCCCATGACCATATCCACGGGTGGTAAATTCAAAGGTATCACTGCCCGAATCGTAGTCTATCTCAAAGGCAGTGGAGCGCAGCCCCAATATATTTTCACGGAGGTTGCGTCCTGTGGTCTTAACACCTTTTGAACCACCAATCTGCACAGTCTTTACGTATTCACCATCATGGTAATCTAAAATTTTAAACCAATTTGCCTTATCATTCACGTCCAAAACCACATTCAGCTTGCTTTCCAGTTTTTTCATCACTGTAGATGCAGACATGGAAACCGTTTTTTCAAAATCTTTATACCCTACCTCAATCCAGCTGTCCACCGAGCTTAAATAGGGGTAACTGGTGGTCCATACATTTTGAGAAGATGCCGTAACCCCTGCGCTGATGGCAAAAAAGGTGGTCATGGCAGGCTTGCCGTTGTAAAGCACCATTTCACCCAGTACCGGTTCTACTATTTTTTTTAGTGCGGAGGAGGGCGTTTTGGAGCTGAAAGCAGGGCTGGTACCGGCATTGTTCTGCCGCTTGATGTTGGTGTATACCGCAACAGCTTGTGCCTGTATTGCCGCCTGGGGCCACTTGTCGCCAACTTCATTCATCACTACCTGGCAAACAATATCCAGCGCATCTCCCGTCACCTTTTTGCCATCCACTGTAATAGAAAGCTTTTCTCCGCTGGTTTCCTGAGAGTTGCCAGAGGAGGCGGATGAAGATGAAGAGACGGAAGAGGAGGAGACGGAACTGCTGGACGGCTTGTTGGAAGAACCACCATCGGAGGAGCTTCCTCCGGATGAACCACCGCCTGACGGCTTGTCCGATGAGCTGCCGCCGGAAGAGGAGCCACCGGTACCTTCGTTATCTACAATTTCATAATCCGGCTGGGAGCTGGAAGATGGCTTGGAAGAGGAGACGGAGGAAGACGAGGGATATACACTTTGAGAGGATGACTGTACGCTTTGAGAAGAGGATGTCTGGGGGGATGCCAGTGATAAACTAGACCCAGAGGAAGAGGAAACCGGCTGAGAGGAGGATGCAGAAGACTGTTGAAAGCTGCTTTGGGCGGCTTCTTCCCAGCTTTGCCCTTGCTGGGAGCTTCCCTGTTCCGTCAGGTCAATTGTATGGCTGACGGCTATAATCTGCGGTGATGGGATGTTATTGCCTCCACACCCCGCCAAAAAACTGAAACTAAGGCAAAAAGCAAATAGGCGTTTCATACTTCTCCTTTTTTATGTCAAACATTAAGTACTGTACTTTGTACTTTTAAAACACATACCTTTGGTGAACCAAGGCACATCTTGTTTTTACAGGCGACCAAGCCTGCCCGCTTTGTACGCCGGACTCCCCAAAAAAACTTACTCTGAGAATACTGCAAAGCACCCCAAGCAAAGAGCTTTTTATGGCAGCAAGACCGGCCTCTCTGGCAGGTATTTGCTGTATTTGGCCGCCGCTTTTTGAGCACATTGCTTCTTCTATCATTTAACGATTTAATAATGTGAATATTATAACCTATTGGAAGTTTTTTTTCTACTATTTTTCCAAAGTTGCCGAATATAGGAAAACACCCGCCGGCATTATCTGCCAACAGGTGTTTTATCAGTAACAATATTGATGCAGGGCCTTTGGATGATGTTCTGCTTTTGTCTGAACATAGTCAGCATGTAGTCTTTTACTCGGTTAGCCGACAATCATTTTATAAATATCAACAAAACCTACAACGGTCACAATGACTACCAGCACAGGGGTGATATAGCGAATACAAAGAATCCATGCCTTCTGCAAACGGAAGGCTACACCTTCGCTTTCAATATGCTCCACAATGTGCCTGGGGCCCCAAATCCATCCCACAAATACACACAACAGAATGCCTCCCACAGGCATGAGAATGTTATCGGTAAGCATGCACATAAAGTCAAACAGTGAGTAGTTGAGAATGGTAATGTGGGCAAAGGGTCCTGCCGACAGCGCACTGGGAACCCCCAGCAGGGCAATCAGCACCGTAAGCACCACTGCCGCCTTGGTACGGGAGCAATGAAAATGGTCCAGCACCGCAGAGATCACACACTCCAGCAGTGCAATGGCGGAAGAAAGGGCAGCAAAAAACATCAATGCAAAGAACACCAGTGCAAACAGCCAGCCACCCATCATACTTTCAAACACCTTGGGCAGTGTGCCAAAGGTAAGACTGGGGCCTTGGGCAGGCTCAAGGCCAAAGGCAAATACAGCCGGAAAAATTGCCAGACCCGCAAGCAGTGCAATGGCGGTGTCCAGTCCTGCTATAATGGCAGCGTTATGGGGAATGTTTTCTTTGCGCTTTAGGTAGCTGCCGTAGGTGATGGTAATACCCATGCACAGGCTAAGAGAGTAAAACACCTGACCAAGGGCTGCCGAGATGGCGGAGAAGGAAAACTGAAAATCTTTACCGGTGGTAAACATAAACTGCACGCCACCCATGCCGCCGGGCAGTGTCAGCGAGCGCACCACCGTAATCAGCAGTAAAATCAGCAGCGCCGGCATCATAAAGCGCGAAGCCTTTTCTATTCCGTGGGCACCCTTCAGACAGATAATCAGTACAAACGCCATAAACACCAGGTGCCAGACAACAGGCTCTACCGGCTGGGCAATGTAGGCACCAAAATCAACAGGCGCGCCCATGGTTGTGGCATAGCTGGCAATGTATTTGAGCACCCAGCCACCAATGACACTGTAATAAGACAAAATAATGAAAGAGCAGGCAACACCCATAATGCCAATGATGCGGGCACCGGGTTTGAGCTTTGCAAACGCCTGTACAGGGCCTTTGCCGGTCATACGGCCAATGCTGATTTCGGTAATCATAATGGGCAGACCCAGAACACAAGCAAAGACTAAATAAAGCACCAGGAACTGAAAGCCACCGTTTTTTCCCATCAGATAGGGGAATTTCCACAGGTTGCCAAGTCCAATGGCAGCACCGGCGGTGGCCAAAATAAAGCCGAAACTGGATGTCCATTGTCCCTTGTGATGTTTCTTTTCCATGTTTCCTCCAATAGCGCTGACTAAATTAAAAATGCAGCTTTATGTAGTATGCCACAAAAAGGCAAAAAAGCCCCACACACCAGTTTTCCAGGGTCAGCAACCCGGATTACAGAATGCGGGGGCTTACTAATTTAATACGACAAATATTACTCTTTTTCCAATATATCGACTTTTATCGATAAATCTCGCAGGCTCTTGTCATCCACAGGGGAGGGACAGCCGGACATAAGCTCGCTGGCATTCTGAACCTTGGGGAAAGCAAGGACATCACGCAGGCTGTCGGCACCGGTCATGGTCATCACCAGACGGTCCAGGCCAATGCCTACGCCGCCGTGGGGGGGTGCACCGTAGTGGTAAGCATCCACCAAAAAGCCGAATTTAGCTTCAATTTCCTCCGGGGTAAGGCCAAGGGCTGCAAACATTTTTTCCTGCAAGGTATAGTCGCTGATGCGGATAGAACCGGAGCACAGCTCCACACCGTTAAGCACAAGGTCGTAGGCCTTGGCGCGCACCTTGCCGGGGTCGGTATCCAGATATTCCAAACACTCCTCCAAAGGCATGGTAAAGGGATGGTGCATGGCCAGCCACTCACCGGTTTCCTCGTCCTTTTCAAAGAAGGGGAACTCCACAATCCACAGGAAGTTAAACTTGGATTTATCAATGAGACCCAGCTGACGGCCAAGCTGGTTACGCAGTGCACCCAGTACAGGCAGGGTCACCTTGTTTTTGTCTGCGATAATAAGGGCAACATCACCCTTGCCGCAGTCCAGGTGTTTCAAAATAGCTGTCATTTCTTCTTCGGCCATAAACTTGCCAAAGGAGCAGGTGGGTATATCCTCCACATAGCGGATGTAGGCAAGACCCTTGGCGCCAATGCCCTTGGCAGCCTCGGTAAGCTTGTCAATTTCTTTGCGGGTAAGGGTGGCGGCTGCGCCCTTTGCCACAATGGCGCGCACCGATCCGCCATCGGCAATGGCAGAGGTAAAGACGCTAAATCCGCAGTCCTTTACCACGTCGGAAAGGTCGATAATCTCCATGCCAAAACGGGTGTCGGGCTTATCGCTGCCGTAGCGGTTCATGGCGTCGGCATAGGTCAGACGGGTTAGCGGCATGGGTATCTCTACATCCATTACCTCATGGAACAGGGTGGACACAAAGCCTTCAATCATCTTCAGAATATCATCCACATCCACAAAGGACATCTCAAGGTCAATCTGGGTAAACTCCGGCTGACGGTCGGCTCGCAGGTCTTCATCACGGAAGCAGCGGGCAAGCTGATTATAGCGGTCAAAGCCGGATAGCATCAGCAACTGCTTGTAAATCTGGGGAGACTGGGGCAGGGCGTAAAAGCTGCCGGGGTGTACACGGGAGGGCACCAGATAGTCACGGGCACCTTCGGGTGTAGACTTCATCATCATGGGAGTCTCAATCTCTAAAAAGCCGTTGTCATAAAAGTAGCGGCGGGTAACATCGGCAATTTTGTGACGCAGCATGATATTATTTTGCAGAGTGCGGCGGCGCAGGTCCAAATAGCGGTACTTCAGGCGCAGCTCTTCTTTGACATTGCTGTTGTCGGTAATTTCAAAGGGAGGGGTCTGTGCCCGGGAGAGGATACGCAGGTCGCTGACATATACCTCTACATCACCGTTTTTTAAATCTTTATTGACCGATTCACGCCTTCTCACAGCGCCCTTAACAATAAGCACATTCTCGCTGCGCACACTTTGTGCCTTTTCCAGCAGCTCTTTGTCAGACTTATCATCCAGTGCCAGCTGTACAATACCGGTACGGTCACGCAGGTCGATGAATACCAGTGTGCCCATATCACGAATTTTTTGTACCCAGCCGCAAACAACGGCTTCTTTGCCCAGCAGTGACGAATCGGTCTCACCACAGTAGCTGGTTCTTCTTAAATTTCCCATCGAATCTGCCATAGCCATAGCTTCTTCATTCTCCCTTGCTTTATTGCCAAAATAAAGTGGCATTGACTGTTATCAATCTTTGTAGCTTTGTGCTGTTAAATCAATCAGCAGTGCCCGCAGCTGCAGCCGGGGCCGTGCTCCATGGTATCCATTGCCTCTTCCAAATCATTGTAAGCGGTATTTAAAATTTCTTCGTACACCACATCGGTAAAGGTATCTCCCAATGGAACAGGGCGGGTGCTGCCGCTGAACATGCTCTTTAGCACTGCTTCATTTTTGGCAAGCTCGTCCTCTCCCAGCACAATGGAGTATTTAGCGCCTATTTTGTTGGCATATTTCATCTGTGCCTTTAAGGAGCGGCCCATCAAGTCACATTGTGCAAAAAACCCTTCACTGCGCAAAGCGCTTGCCAGCTGAAATGCTTTTACCGCAGCTTTGTCGCCCATGGATGCAATGTAGACATCACAGGTGTTTGCGGGAGGGAAGTCGCAGCCCTGCTCCTCCATCACCGAAATCAGGCGCTCCAGCCCCATGGCGAAGCCGATGCCCTCCATGTCGGGGCCGCCCAGCTCTGCCAGCAGTCCGCCGTAGCGTCCGCCGCCGCCGCACACAAGGTTTCTGCCGTCCTTGTCGGTATACACGCACTCAAACACGGTGCGGGTGTAGTAGTCCAGCCCACGAACAATGGTGGGGTTTACTTTAAAGGGAATATCTGCTGCCTTCAGCAGAGTCTGTACCCCGTCAAAGTGTGTTTGGCAGTCACCGCAAAGGTAATCCAGCACCTTGGGGGCGCCGGCCGCAATTTTGCCGCAGGTGGGGCTTTTGCAGTCAAGAATACGCATGGGGTTCTTGTCCAGGCGTTCCAGGCAGGTGGGGCACAGGTCAGCCTTTTGTGCCTCAAAGTAAGCCTTCAGGGCTTTGTGGTACTCGGCACGGCAGGTCTTGCAGCCAATGGAGTTAATCTCTACATGGATGCCCTGTACGCCCAAGGTGAGGTAAGCCTCGTTGACCAGAGAAATCAGCTCGCAGTCAGCAGCGGGGGAGGTGGCGCCATACATTTCTACACCAAATTGCTCAAACTCACGGAAGCGGCCGCTTTGAGGCTTTTCGTAACGGAAGCAGGAAATAACATAGCTGAGCTTGACAGGCAGTGCGTCACCCAGCAGACCGTTTTGAATGGCCGCACGAGCCAAACCTGCGGTACCCTCGGGACGCAGTGTAATGCTGCGGTCACCTTTATCCAAAAAGGTATACATCTCTTTGCTGACAACGTCGGTGGTTTCTCCCACAGAGCGGTTAAACAGCTCGGTGTGCTCAAAGGTGGGGATACGCAGTTCTTTAAAGCCGAAAAGCTCGGCTGTATTTAGCAGGGTTTTTTCAACATACTGCCACTTGCCGGTATCGGCAGGCAGTATATCCTTGGTGCCCCTGGGGGCAGTGGTCAAAAGCGCCATGGACAGGCTCCTCCTTGGTCATTTTTAAGCCCCTTTTCAAGCAAGTTTTGGGGCTTTCCTAAGCTTTACTACCAGGTTACTGCTTTGCTCAGTTCAACAGACATTATTGTAGCACAACAAAGGGCGTTTGGCTATTGTTTCATGCTAAAAAACAGGCTAAAAAGCCCTAAAAACCGCAAAACGACAGAACGACCCCTTTTTGCGAGTCATTCTGCCGCATTTTTGTGTTATTAGTGCACAACTGCGTAATTCAGCGCTTGGGATTGACAATGTCGCGCCAATCCAGGTCGCCGTTTTCCAACGCATGTATCAAAGCCTCACCGGTGGCAATGTTGGTTGCCATAGGGATGTTGTACACATCACACAGGCGCAACAGGCTTGCCTCATCCGGTTCGGTAGATTTTGCATTGATGGGGTCACGGAAAAACAGCAGCAGGTCAATTTCGTTGCAGGAAATGCGGGATGCAATCTGCTGGTCTCCACCCTGAGAGCCTGCCATAAAGCGGACAATGTCCAAGCCTGTGGCTTCGGCCACCATTTTGCCGGTGGTACCTGTAGCGCACAGATTGTGGCGGCTTAAAATACCACAATAGGCGATACAGAACTGCACCATAAGTTCTTTTTTAGCGTCGTGTGCAATGAGAGCGATATTCATTGGGAATTTTTCTCCTTTCATCCCCTTGCGGCTGTAGTGCCGCCTTATGAAGTTCAGTAGTATAAATCAATATCTTCACCCAGCAATCTGCCGGCAATGTTGTCCATCTCTCGTCGGGCGGGGGTAATCCTTCCCCGTACAGGCCAGGGTGGAAATTCTTCTTGGGGAACAGCACCTATGAGTCTTGCTCCCACCAAATCAATGACATCATCCAAATCTCTGATGGGCGTACATGCCGGCAAGACCTTTGGCACCTTGGTGATAATTAATAGCTGACGCAGCAGCCCCGATGCCGCCACAAATCCGGATACACGCCCGGCAGCTCTTACTGCGGCTTCGTCGGGGGTAGAAATCAGCAAAGCCATAGAGCAGCAGCCGGTAAGCATTTTTTGAAAAGCATCGTACCCTGCACCGCAGTCAAACAAAATGTAGTCAAACACCTGACCTGCCTGTCTGCAAAGTGCAGCCAACGCTTCGGGACGGGGGAGATATGCCGGGTCAGCTGCGGCGGGTAAAAGGCGTATTCCTGTGGGGTCGTGGGTCAAAATGGCCTGTGCCGGGGTGCATCTTCCCTCAGCTACATCCGAAAAATCAAAGACCGTGTTGCCTTCCAGCCCCAGCAAAATATCCTGACAGCGAAAACCCATGTGCCCTTCAATGAGAAGAACACGGCTGCCCCGCCTGGCAAGGCCGGCTGCTATTCCGGTACAAAGAGTGCTTTTACCCACGCCGCCTTTGCCGGAAACGACCATCATGGTTTCTGCCAATGTTACACGTCCTTTGCCAATTTAAAGGAACCCGTAGGTTCTCCTTTATAGTTTATCACAAAAACATAGCGTTTGAAAAGCTTTTTCACTTCTACTTCTACCAAAATTTTATAATTTTTTTCATCTTTTCCTACAAAATCGCAATTTTGGCATAAAACTGCAGGTTTTATAGCGTGACTTATTGTCCTTAAAAATTATAACGAGTAGTGACTGGTGGTTATTTTAAGCAAAATCAATCCTACTATTCTTTTCCCTCATGGCAGGTATTACTTGTTTTCTTGCTTGTTTCTTTAGAAAAAGCATCTGTAAACACGCACGGCGGCTTATGTTTACAGATGCTTTTGTACTGTCTGCTATGGGCTTACGGCAGCAGCTGTCCGGGAGTTACCACATCTTCGGCATCATCAGTGCCAAAGAAATATTCCTCGGCAATGGCTCTGGCCACAGGAGCACCGGTGTAGCCGTGCCAGCCCTTTTCTATCACCACTGCAATGGCAATTTGGGGGTCTTCTGCCGGAACGTAGCAGATATAGGTAGAGTTAGGCAGGTCGTGAGTTTCTGGGGTACCGGTTTTGGAGGCTACCGTCAGCGGAAAGCCTGTCCAATGCCAACCGGAGGTACCGCCTGCGCTGGTGGCCATAATCATACCGTCACGCACAATGCGAAAAGCCTCTGCACTGGCCGGTACCTGATCCACCTCCTGAATAGGAGTTTCGTATATTGTTTTGCTAAAATCGTAGGATTTGATGCTGTTTACCAAATGTGCCTGCATTCGGGTACCGTTGTTTGCCAGGGTTGCCACGTAGTTTGCCATTTGGATGGGAGTAAACTTGTTGTCCAACTGGCCGATGGCGGACTGTGCCGTATAGCTGGGACGCCACTGGTCACCTGCCGCTTCACGGGTTGCGGGGGAGGACAACTGTCCTGGGGCCTCGGTAATTTCTATGCCGGTGGGGGAGCCCAGTCCAAAATGGGCGCTGTACTTGTTGATGTTATCAATGCCCAGGCGCATACCCAGCTCGTAGTAAAAAACGTTGCACGAAACCTGCAAAGCCGTCTTAACACTTCTGGCACCATGAACGCCCAGACATTTGGGCTGATAGGAGGGGCCAAAGCCAAAATAGGCACCGCCGCAGGTAATAATACTGTCTTCCCCAATTAGTCCTTCGGCAAGACCGGCAATGGAAACAGAGGGCTTATAAATGGAGCCCGCAGCATATTCGCCCATCAGCGCACGGTTGGTGTAGGGTGAAACTGTCATTTTTGAAAGCTCGGGAAAATCTTTGTTATAGGTAGAGGCATCATAGTTGGGGTAGGTGGCTGCTGCCAGCACCTCTCCGGTACCAACCTTAATAGCCACCACCGCACCGGCGTCAGCCTCACGGCCTTCTCCCTCAGGAGCGGTTTTCTGCAGGTTTAAAATCTGAGCCTCTAATGCATCCTGAGCCACCTGCTGCAGGTCTCTGTCCAGGGTCAATACCACCGTATTGCCGGGCACAGGCTCCACCGATATTTCATCCTTGATGACCTCTCCCTGGGCGTTGAGGGTAATACGGCGTTCCCCATTTTGTCCCCTTAGCTCGGTTTCATATTTTTTTTCTATGCCGCTTTTACCAATAGACTCATTGCCTTTGTAGCCCTGCTTGTTGGCCTGACTCCACATTTTGCCCTGTTCTTTCAGCTCTGTCATTTCTTCTGCGTATATAGGGCCGATGGTACCGATGATATGGGGTGCCAGATCACCGCTGATAAATTCCCGCCGGGTTGACTGGACTACATCCACTCCTGGTAGCATATAGCTCCGTTCTTTGACATTGGTAGACACTATAACGCCTACATCCTGGGCAAAAGTATAGCTGTTGGCCAAACTAAAGTCGCGGCGAACCATTTCGTAGCGCACACCGGCCAGCTTACGCATGGCAGCGGTATCATACTCCCCCAAATCAAAAAATTTAGGGTCACTCAACCAATGGATACAGTCCTCGGCAGTGGCATACTCGTTGACATTCAGATATTTTTTAAGTCTGGCCACCTCGGTATCGTAGCCTTCTAAAAATTCAAAGGGTTCTTCTTTGGTAATGGGCAGGTTGTCTATCCAGTCCTGCCCCAGGCTTTCCATCAGAACAATCAGGTCGTTTAACACGGGGTTCGCCTTGTTGCCATAGGGCAAAAAGGTTTGATCCAGTATAATATCGTAGCTGGCCCTGTTTACCGTAAAGGGTCTTCCGTAACGGTCTACAATCTCGCCACGGGCTGCCACCACCGTTTGCGTAGTAACCGAGCCCGCCGTTGCCTTGCTTTTGTAGTATTCGCCCTGAGAAATTTGCAGCAGCATCAGTTGATAAATAAACAACATTAGTGCCAGACCCACTACGCCGCCAAGCACCAGTAAACGAGCAAACTCCTTTTTCTTCACGCCGCCGCCTCCTTCTCTTAAAAATCTTTATTTATGTTGCAGCTTTAGTTTGTTAGTTTATCTCAATATATTGTTCAAAGGTTTGGTACAACCACCCCACCGGGTAATAGAGCAACAAACCCCAAAGTGCGGTGTAAATACACAAGGGCAGCAGGGTGCTGCGAAGATACAACAGCCCCCCCGGATGCCCCGGCAGTAAAATGGAAAAGAAAAAGCTGATGCCCCGGATGACCAGTGCGGCACCCAGGGTAAAAAAGAATGCATTGGCAAGATTGCCCCGCATATAGCTTTGTACCAGCAGTCCTACCACCACACAGCATAAAAACAACATCAGCGCCGTGTAGCCTACCTTTTCTGCACCATAAAGGTCGCATAAAAAACCCGCCACTGCACCCAAAATGCCTCCGGATAGCTCACCCTCCCACATGGCAAGCAGTACGGCAAAGGCGATAAGGGGCATGGGCTTAATGCCGCCTATGGCAAATAAACCGGGGGTGTTTTGCATCACGCACAAAACCACCATCAGCAAAACATAAGCGCTGTATTTAAAAATGACATACTTGGTTCTGGTATGCAAGGGGTGCCTCCTTACTCTGTTTCAAAGTCCTGAGACTGACTGCCAAAGCTGGTGATAACCAGTACGCTTTTGGCACCGCTTACGTCGGCCGCCGGCTTAATCACCGCGTACAGTGAAAGGCCCGTGCTCTCACTGCCTATTTCCTGAATTTCTCCCACCATAAGCCCCTTGGGCAACAAACCGCCCACACCGGAGGTGATGACAGGGTCACCGGCAGAGGCGCCGCTTTCACGAGGTAAAAATCCCATTTTGCACAAGCCTTGCTCCGCCAGCTCCACAGTACCGCTGAGAATACCGGTATCCAGCGTGCGACTGTCTACCACGCCCACATTCATGGATACGTCCAGAATGGTAGAGACCTTGGAATAGTTTTCACTTACTTCTTTTACAATGCCAATGAGCCCGTCGGGGGTAACCACAGGGTCACGCTCCGAAACACCGTGGCGGCTGCCCACGTCTATGGTAAAGGAACCAAAGCGGTTGTCTGGCGAGCGTCCCACAATGGTGGCAGGCTCAAATACAAAGTCCTCGTTGCGTTCCTTTATCTCCAAAAACTCACGAAGCTGGTTGTTTTCATTTTTATATGCTTCAAAATCAATGAGCATCTGGGTCAGCTCACGGTTCTTTTCCTTTAGTTCTTCATTTTCTGCGGCAATGTCTGGGGCGTGTACATAAACACCAAAATGTTGGTCTACCCAGGCAGACACAGACGCAGTAACTCCCTGCACCGGCGTCATAATAATGCCGGTGAGTCCGGTAATAAACGGCATCAGTCCGCCGGTATAAATGGAGCGGAGCAGGAAGGTGAACAGCAGGGCGAACACCACCAGCAGCACTCGAAAACGCTTGCTCTGGAAAAAGTCCCTCATGGCTGCCTCCTCATACATTATTTAAGACAATACCACACCAATCCAAGATGTTGTATTGCATCGACAAATTTTTGCCAGATAAAACCGGGCCGCGCAGATAAAGCACGCTTCCTTACTCTGTGTAAAGCAGCCAGTATCCGCCGGACGCAAACCGTATAATATTGCCCGACTATCCTCAGACAACGGAAAACGGCGGATGGCCAAAGCCTGTTCCGCCGTACAGCGCCGGCCTTATGGTAACGCCTGCCTTACAAAGCTAAACCGCGTTGCAGATGAAAGGGGAAACAGCAAAGCAGGCCTGCTTTGCCGCCCCTTATGCTTATCTGAAGCATCAAAAAGCTGCTAATAAATTATTTACGACCCTCGCCGAACAGCGCATCTCTGTGTGTATCGGGAGACTCCAAAATTTTACCGGTGCCCAGGGCAACACAATCCAAAGGATTTTCCGCCACATGAACGGGCATGCCGGTTTCGATAGCAATAAGGTCTGCAAGGCCTTTCAGCATGGCACCGCCGCCGGTGAGCGTAATACCGCGGTCAATAATATCGGCGGCAAGCTCGGGAGGGGTGCGTTCCAGGGTGATGCGGATGGCAT
This sequence comes from Bacillota bacterium, assembly GCA_023431215.1. Classification (GTDB taxonomy): domain Bacteria; phylum Bacillota; class Clostridia; order Oscillospirales; family Ruminococcaceae; genus Angelakisella. The sequence continues at coordinate 4,844 of JAEYXR010000062.1, read as the reverse complement.
CCAGAATGACAACAATGGAGTCTGCCAGCGCCTCCCGAATCTCCTTGGGAGTAAGTACAATGTTTTTGGGGAAGCCGTCAACCAGGTTGCGGCCCTTTACCTCAACAGGCTCTTCATTTTCGTAAGGGTAGGCAGAGCCAATGAGCATTTTCACATTTTCTGCGGTGCGCTCACCAATGAGCAGGTTATATTTCTTCTTGACATAGGCAATAATAGAACGGTCAAGCTCGTCACCGGCCACACGCACGCTTTTGGCTGCAACAATGCCGCCCATAGAAAGCACTGCTACCTCGCTGGTGCCGCCGCCGATGTCAACTACCATGCTGCCAATGGGGTCCTCTACCGGCAGGCCCGCACCAATTGCTGCTGCCATGGGTTCTTCCACAATGGCAACGCTTTTGGCACCGGCACGCTCGGTAGCCTCACGCACGGCACGTTTTTCCACAGCGGTTACGCCGGAAGGGATGCAAACCACAACACGGGGTTTGGCAAAACGGGTTTTGCCCAGCACTTTTTCAATAAACAGCTGCAGCATGCTGGCTGTTACGTCAAAGTCGGCAATAACACCATCCTTAAGAGGACGTATGGCCATAATGGAGCCGGGGGTACGCCCAATCACATCCTTGGCCTCCTGGCCTACAAACTTGACGCTATCGCTGCGAATATCAACGGCAACCACAGAGGGTTCCCGCATAATAATGCCCTTACCACGCATGTAAATAAGGGTATTGGCTGTTCCCAAATCAATACCGATGTCCTTTGTTCCAAACATAACGCTAAACTCCTATTCCTCTTTTGACTCTTCTATGTTCTCTTATAACGGTGGAATGTCACTATTACAATAAGTACTTCTGTTAAAAATGGGTATGCATATAGTATTATACCCCAAAAATGGGGCTTGTACAAGAAAAATGAGGGTCTCACAACCCCCATTTTTGTGACCAAGCTATGAATTTTAGGTTGTATTTGCCTCAAAGTTAATATTTGGCAACAATGCCGCTTGACCAAAGGGCTCGAGCCACCTCTGCCACAGGAAAACCCATGACATTAAAATAGTCTCCCTGTATTCCTTTTACCAACAAAGAGCCCTGCCCTTGTATACCATAGGCACCTGCTTTGTCCATTGGCTCACCGGTGGATACATACCATGCAATTTCCTCTTGCGTGAGGGGATAAAACTCTACGGCTGTTGCGCAGTGAAACACCCTGTGCACATTGGGGCCCAAAACAGCTACACCGGTATATACCGTGTGTCTTTTGCCGCTAAGGCATGCCAGCATCCTTTTGGCATCGTCCTCATCTGCGGGTTTGCCTAAAATATCCTCACCCAGTGCCACAACGGTGTCAGAACCGATGACAACGCTTTGGGGGTTGGAGGCAAACACCGCCTGTGCCTTTTGCTCTGCCAGCTGCTCCACCGCCTGCCAAGGGGGCGTGCCCGGAGCAATGTACTCTTCGGCATCCGAAACAACAACCTTAAAGTCCTGGGTAATCACAGACAAAAGCTCCCTTCGGCGGGGAGATCCGGAGGCTAAAATCAATTGGGAATTCATCCTGTTGCTCCTTTTTTCCGGGTGTATTGAGAATAACAAATCCTTGCCGCAATGATAACGCTGCACAGAAAAATACTGCTGCCTTTTTAGCTGCGGCCGGTAGAACCAAACCCGCCTTGGCCGCGGACGGTATCCTCCAGCTGGTCGCAGAGCACCAGTTCCGGAGTCAGCACCGGCATAATCACCATTTGAGCGATACGTTCACCGGGTTCTATGACATATTCCTCTTGCAGCTGGCAGGTGAGTGCCACCGTTATTTCTCCACGGTAATCACTGTCGATGACTCCCACCGCATTGGCAGGCATGACACCATGCTTAAAGCCCAAGCCACTGCGTCCAAACACCAGTGCAACTGTGCCGGGCTCCAGGGCAATGGCAACACCTGTGGGTATTTTGGCAATCTCTCCGTGGCGTACCGTCACAGGTGCCTCTATGGCAGCCGAAAGGTCATAGCCTGCACTTCCTTGGGTGGCGCGCTTTGGCAGCACCGCGTTTTCTCTCACTAATTTTATATTCAGTGTTTTCATAGGGTCTCCTTTTGCTTCTTGGTTCCTCATCAACAGGGGAGGAGAATCTTTCCTCGGTATAGTTATTAAACTTGTTGGACAGTCCAGGCGTGAGTTGAGTTTGCAGGATATGGAGAGTTTTTTTGCCCTGCTAGACAAAAATACCCGTACTCCTTGGTGGAATGCAAATTGTTAATAAGGCAGAGCGAAGAAACTGCCAAAAACGGCTTGCAAGCACTCGTGTCAACACTGTTCAAAATCAAACAAATCATCCGGTATAAACTCGTGTCTTATCCGCACTGTCAAAATTTATTTTAACTCTCTAAAGCTCAGCCCTGCGGTGCGGGGACTACCCAACGGTGCACCTTCCAGCCAGCTCTGTACCACCCGCAGGCAGCCCGGGGCATTTTCGGTGGTAAAGCGCAGAGTCACAAAGCTGGCACCCCGAATGCTATCCTGCCTGTCACCCAGATACAGGGGTACCATATTGAGCAGATGAGAATACTCCCGACCGCGGCACTTTACGGTAAAGTCATTGCCCTTGCGGTCGGTAAGGCTGCCTACACCCTGACAGCCGCCGCAGCCTGCCGCCACTTTGGCCGGACAGTTGCGGAAGGTCATCAGCGGCAAATAGCCATACCCCAGTACGCCATAGGGCAGATAGTCTCCCATGGTTGCTGCCAGCTTTAAGTTGCACTCAAAGGACAGTGTCATGTCCTCCAAACCAAGATTGCGAAATGCGGCAAGGGCATGAGAGTTGATGACATTGAGCCCGGTATCGCCCAACACTGCAAGCCCGGCCTCAAACCCCAGCTTTACAGTGGCCAGATTACCTGCCAGCAGCCGCTTAAGACCCTTTTCCTTCAGCTGCTTGAGTGAGGTCAAAAGTGCTTCCTCCCTGGCAGGAAACACCAGCAGAGGAGCCTCCCCAATAAGCCTGTCGCCCAGCTGTTCTATCAGTTGGGGCCGTTTGACCAGTTCCTCTACAGGAAGTATCACGGCATCTAAATGCTGCAATATTTGGTCGCTAAGCTGCTCTGCATTTTCAAAGCGACCTCTTAACGCAGGTTGCCGCAGCACTGTCAGCTTTGGATGATGAACCATGTTGTCGGGCAGCTGTACCTTGTGGGGCACAACTGTCTCTCGGTATGCCAAAAGCTCCTCCAGCGCCCCTTTGCGCAGCTGGTTGAGCACCGACATGGGCTGCATCAGCCCGGGTGCAAGGTCCACAGTCAAATTGCGGAGCACAAAAGGTGTGCCGCCGGTTTTTTCCAAACTACGCCGTGCCATGGCTTCATCGGTGGGGCGGTTTTGTGCAATCTGGGGCGCATCTCCCGCTTTGATAACGGTATATTTTCCGTCGGTAACCTTCAGCTCTACCGGCTGGTCCCGATGCATGGTGAGTGTCATATCCACAGGAACACGTGCAAACTCACCCCGGTAGGTTGCCGCCAGCGCTCCCAGCACTCCCGCTGCCGCGGTTACATCCTCCTTGCGGCGGTAGCCAAACATGGTTAAATCACGACGATTAGTGTAATAACCATTTGTAAAACCGCTGCGGGAAAATACTTTTTGTAAAGTATCCAGGTCCGGGGTTTCTCCGTCCAACGCCTGTCGGCAAGCCGTAACGGCAGCTGCCACATATTCGGGGCGCTTCATGCGTCCTTCTATTTTCAAAGAGGTGACACCGGCTGCGGTAAGGCTCTCCAGTTGATCTACCAGGGTTAAATCCTTTAGGGAAAGAGCATATTCACGGCCATGGCTTTTAAAGTCAAGGCGGCAGGGCTGAGCACACAAGCCCCGGTTTCCGCTTCGCTCTCCCAACACAGAGGACAGGTAGCACTGCCCCGAAACACTCATGCACAGCGCACCATGTACAAAAACCTCCACCTCCATAGAGGTAGCGACACAAATGGCGGCAATTTCCTCCCTGCCCAGCTCCCGAGCCAGTACCACACGGGTAAAGCCCTGCTCCTCCAGCAGTTTGGCTCCTGCCACGCTGGTAACAGACATTTGAGTAGAGGCATGGAGATGCAGTGTTGGGCAAATGCTCCGCACCAGTGCCGCTGTTCCCATATCCTGCACAATGACAGCATCTGCCCCTGCCAGAGCAATCTCTTTAATCTGCTCTACCAAAGCCTGTGTTTCCGGGTCGGTGAACAGGGTGTTAAGGGTAACGTACACCTTCACACCACGTCCATGACAAAGGGCTACCGCTTCGGGCAGCCCCAGCGCATCAAAATTTTCGGCGTTTTGACGGGCATTAAAGCCCTTGCCGCCCAAATATACCGCGTCTGCACCGCAGCGCACGGCTGCCAGCAGCTGCTCACGGCCACCCACGGGCGCCAGTATCTCTGCGTGCCTCATGATGAACTTACCATACTGCCCGATACCAGCTCTTCTACCCGTTTTTGAGCCTGCTGCAGCATCAGGTCGCTTTCTTCCAGCCGACGGTGCAGCTCGTCAATTTTTTTACGCAGTAAATCATTATCTCTGCGTGCTTCATCCAGTTCCATCCTGGCACGGGCGGCATCCTCCAGATACTGGGTCAGCTGCTCCCGCATTCTGTCGGTAGATTCTTCTCCGGCGCTTAGCTCGTCGGTTAGGTTTAAAGACAGCAGCACAAAAATATCCAATGCGGATAAATTGGGCCGCGCTTCTCTGATTTCATCAAACTGCTTGTTGAGCTTTTCCTCAATTTGGCGCATACGTGCCTCGCCGTCTTCGGTAGAAATATAATAAGAACTACCGGCGATTGTCACTTTCATTCTGTTTGCCATAAGAT
>JAEYXR010000010.1 GCA_023431215.1 Bacillota bacterium | reverse complement strand
CGTCGGGATGTAAATGCCAGAAAGCAGGCACTAAACCAGGCGGATGTTGCTTTTTTGTGCCTGCCGGATGAGGCTGCGGTGCAATCGGTCTCTTTGGTGGAAAATCCCGACACGGTGATTATTGATACCTCCACGGCCCACCGCACCAATCCCGGTTGGGCGTATGCTTTTTCCCAGCTTTCGGCAGAACACTACAGCCGTATCAAAACTGCCAAACGCATTGCTGTTCCCGGATGCCATGCCAGCGGCTTTATTGCCCTGGTGTATCCGCTGGTGCAACAGGAGTTACTTGACAGAAACAGCCTGCTCAGCTGCACCTCCATTACCGGTTACAGCGGCGGGGGTAAGCCCATGATTGCCGATTATGAAGCCAATGGACATAGCCCCAGCCACAGCTCCCCAAAGCTGTATGGCCTGACCCAGCAGCATAAACATCTCAAAGAGATGCAGACAACGACAGGTCTTAGCCAGCCACCGGTGTTTTGTCCGATGGTTGCTCCTTTTTACAGCGGAATGCTGGTGACGGTGGGATTGTTTACTTCCCAACTAAAGCCGGGTACCACAAAAAAAGATGTGGCAGATGTTTATGCAGCTTCGTACCAAGGTCCTGTTGTCAGGTATGTGAACGCTATGGATGAAGCGGGTTTTGTTAGCTCCAACGGGCTTTGCGGCTTGGACTGTATGGAAATTACGGTGCTTGGCAACGAAGAACGGCTGGTGCTTGCCGCACGCTACGATAATCTGGGCAAGGGTGCATCGGGGGCTGCCATAGAGGCAATGAACATTGTTTTGGAAACAGAAGAAACCAAAGGATTAATCATTGACAGGAACAAGGAGGCTGCCTTATGAAAATAATTACAGGGTCGGTGTGTGCCGCCAAAGGATTTAAAGCAAACGGAGTGCACTGCGGCATCCGCAAAAACAGGTCAAAGGCAGACTTGTCCCTCATTGTCAGCGAGATTCCTGCTGCGGCAGCCTGTGTGTATACCACCAACCTGGTAAAGGGCGCACCGCTTTTGGTTACCAAGGCTCATGTGGCAAACGGCAGGGCTCAGGCCATTTTGTGCAACAGCGGCAACGCCAACACCTGCAATGCAAACGGTGTGGAGGTAGCAGATGCAATGTGCCGGCTTGCTGCCAAGGAGCTGAATATCAGCGCCGATGATGTTATCATTGCCTCCACCGGTGTCATCGGCCAGCCGCTGGAGCTTGAGCCCATTGCGGCAGGTATGCCGGGCTTGGTAGCCAATTTAAGTAAATATGGCAACAACGCCGCAGCCAGTGGTATTATGACCACCGACACCAAACCCAAGCAGGTTGCAGTCAGCTTTGAAATTGATGGTGTAGAGTGCAAAATTGGCGGTATTGCCAAAGGCTCTGGCATGATACATCCCAACATGGCAACTATGCTGGTTTTTATCACCACCGACTGCGCCATTACCGACAAAATGCTTGCATTGGCTTTGAGAAAGGATGTGGAAAATACCTTTAACATGGTAAGCGTGGACGGAGACACCTCCACCAATGACATGGTGGCCATTCTTGCCAACGGTTTGGCGGGCAACAAGGAAATTGACGCCGAAGGCGAAAATTTTGCTGCGTTTATGGAGGCGCTGAATACTGTAACTGTCTACCTCTGCAAGGAAATTGCAGGTGACGGAGAAGGTGCCACCAAGCTGTTGGAATGTAAGGTCAGCGGCGCAAAAAATATGGATACTGCCAAAAAAGTGGCAAAATCGGTCATTTGTTCCTCGCTGGTAAAAACCGCAATGTTTGGTGCTGACGCCAACTGGGGACGGGTACTGTGCGCCATCGGTTACAGTGGCTGTGAGGTGGACGTAACAAAGATTGATGTTTCCTTTTCGTCCTCCAAAGGTCAGATTACCGTGTGCAGAGACGGTGCGGGCATTGATTTTTCTGAAGAGCTGGCAAAAAAGATCCTGCTAAAAAAAGAAATTGAAATTCTTGTTGAACTTAAGGACGGCAATGCTTGTGCCACGGCATGGGGATGCGACCTTACCTATAATTATGTAAAAATAAACGGGGACTACAGAACTTAAGGGAGACAAATCAATGAAGGTTTCAAACACAGAACGAGCAGAAATTTTGACACAGGCACTCCCATACATACAAAAGTACAACAACAAAATAGTTGTCATTAAATACGGCGGCAACGCCATGATTAACGAAGGCTTAAAGCAGCAGGTAATGGAGGACATTGTGCTGCTGTCCCTGATTGGGGTCAAGGTGGTGTTGGTACATGGAGGAGGACCGGAAATTACCCAGCTGCTGGACAAAATGGGCAAGGAAACAGTATTTGTAGATGGGCTGCGGGTAACCGACGCAGAAACTGCTGAGGTTGTTCAAATGGTGTTGGCAGGTAAAATCAACAAAAGCTTGGTAAACCTGCTGCAAACCAAGGGTGGCACGGCCATGGGCATCTCCGGTATTGACTCCCACATGATTAAAGCGGTAATGAAGGATGAAAAGCTGGGCTATGTGGGTAAGGTGACAGAGGTCAACAGCAAACCCATTACCGACCTGCTGGATAAGGGGTATATTCCTGTTGTTTCTACCCTAGGCTGTGACAAGGACGGAAATGTTTACAACATCAATGCCGACACTGCCGCCGCCTACATTGCAGGTTCTCTTCAGGCAGAAAGCCTTATTTCCATGACAGACATTGCGGGCATTTTAATGGACAAGGAGAATCCCTCTTCACTGATTGCCTGCATGGATATTCAAGAAGCGGTGGGGCTTTTTGATGCGGGGGTTATCTCCGGCGGAATGATACCCAAGGTGGAATGCTGCATAGATGCCATCCATCGTGGAGTCAAAAAGGTCATTATTATGGACGGGCGCGTACCCCATGCCCTACTGATAGAAATGCTTACCGATGAGGGGGCAGGCACCATGGTGGTGGAGCATAAATCCTAATAATAGGCAGTGTGGCAGAGGAGATAAAACAGTCATGAGCATCAAAGAATTAGATAAGCAGTACGTTGCGGGCACCTATGCCAGATTTGATTTGACACTGGTAAGGGGGCAGGGGTCGCTGTGCTGGGATGATAGTGACCGGGAGTATATTGACATGTCAACAGGCATTGCGGTCAATACCTTTGGCTATTGTGATGAGGTTTGGCAGCAGGCTGTAACCGCACAGGCAAGCACCCTACAGCATGCTTCCAACCTGTACTACACCCAGCCGGGCACACAACTTGCCGGGCTGCTTTGCCAAAAAACCGGTATGCGCAGGGCGTTTTTTAGCAATTCCGGCGCAGAGGCCAACGAATGTGCCATTAAAACCGCACGCAAGTATGCAGCCGAAAAAAAGGGGAAAGAATACAACACCATCATCACATTGGAAAACAGCTTTCATGGCAGAACCATTACCACCCTTGCTGCCACAGGGCAGGAGGTGTTCCACAACGAGTTTTTGCCATTGACAGAGGGTTTTGTTTATGCAGAAGCCAACAATGTACAGTCGCTGCAAGAGGCGGTAGCCGAGAACAATGTAGCTGCCATTATGATAGAGATGGTACAGGGTGAGGGCGGCATACTGTGTCTGGAACAGGACTTTGTGAATGCGGCTGCCAAAATTGCCGCAGAGCAGGACATTTTGCTACTTGTAGACGAGGTGCAGACTGGCAATGGGCGCACCGGCAAGCTTTATAGCTATATGCACTATGGCATCAAGCCGGACATTGTTTCCACCGCCAAAGGATTGGCGGGGGGATTGCCGCTGGGGGCCACCCTGCTAGGCGAAAAGGTACAGGATGTACTGGGGCCAGGCTCCCATGGCTCCACCTTTGGAGCAAACCCTGTCTGCTGTGCCGGAGCACTCAGCATTCTCAGTCGTTTGGATGACAGACTTTTGGAGCAGGTACAACAAAAATCGGACTATATTGTCAGGGAATTAACCGCCGCCGGTGGTGTTGTGTCTGTTAGTGGTATGGGCCTGATGCTGGGGATAGAAACCCAAAAGAGCGCCGACCAAGTGGTAAAAGACTGCATGGACAAGGGCGTTTTGGTCATCAAGGCAAAGAACAAGGTTCGGCTGCTGCCTGCGTTGAATATTCCTTGGGAGCAGCTGGAACAGGCAGTGGACATCATCAAAGACTGCTGCAAACAAGACTGAAAGAGGTGCACACATGCTGAAAGGAAAAAGCTTTTTAAAGCTGCTGGATTTTACCCCGGAGGAGATTGCCGCGCTGATTGACATGGCGCTGGGTTTTAAAGAGAAGAAAAAGGCCGGAATAGTCCATGAGCATTGCAAGGGCAAAAATATTGCCCTTATTTTTGAAAAAACCAGCACCCGCACCCGCTGTAGCTTTGAGGTTGCCGCCTACGATTTGGGGATGCATGTAACCTACCTTGATCCCGTGGCAAGCCAAATTGGTAAAAAAGAGAGCATTGCCGATACCGCCCGGGTGTTGGGCAGCATCTATGACGGCATTGAATACCGCGGCTTTGACCAGGCAATTGTAGAAGAGCTGTCGGCCTATGCAGGCAAGCCGGTTTGGAACGGCCTCACCAACGAGTTTCACCCCACCCAAATTCTTGCAGATTTTATGACTATCCTGGAGAAGTTTGGCACCTTAAAGGGAATAAAGCTTGTGTATATGGGGGATGCCCGATATAACATGGGCAACTCGCTGATGGTGGGCTGTGCCAAAATGGGTATGAACTTTACCGCCTGCGCACCCAAAAAATACTTTCCTGACCAAAAGCTCATCAGCCAGTGCGGGGAGATTGCCAAAATCACCGGCGCAGTGCTGGATTTTTGCGAAGACCCCATGGAAGCCACCAAAGGTGCAGATGTCATCTACACTGATGTGTGGGTATCTATGGGCGAACCCACCGAAGTGTGGGAGGAGCGCATTCGCGAGCTTTCGCCCTATCAGGTCAGCACCGCTGTGATGAAAAACGCAGGTGAAAATGCAGTGTTTATGCACTGTCTGCCCGCCTTCCACGACCTCAAAACCGCCATTGGTAAGGAAATGGGCGAAAAATTCGGCAGAGACGCCATGGAGGTTTCGGACGAGGTGTTTGAAAGCGTACAGTCCATTGTGTTCCAGCAGGCAGAAAACAGAATGCATACCATCAAAGCGGTAATGGCAGCCACCTTATGCTAGTATCCTATCAAAAGCTTGATAGCCATTGGCACATAGAGTTCCGTACAAGACACACTGACGTGTTATGCACGGTAGTTTTGATGAAAGAGTTTAATGGAAGAATAGTATGATAAACAAAATGCCCCTGCCACAACACAGCTTTTTGGCAGGGGTTTGGCTTTTGATACAAAGCAGATTGGAGCAAACAGACGATGAACAAAGCTTATCTGATTTTGGAGGATTCCACCGTTTTTGAGGGCTATAGCTTTGGCGCAGAGATTGACTGTGTGGGAGAGCTGGTTTTTACCACCGGGATGTGCGGTTATATCGAAACGCTGACAGACCCCAGCTACTACGGACAAATTGTCATGCAGACCTTTCCCATGGTGGGCAACTATGGCATCATTCCCCAGGACTTTGAGGGAGAATGTTGGGTGAAAGGCTATGTGGTGCGCCAGTGGTGCGACACACCCTCTAACTTTCGGTGTCAAATGAATTTGGATACTTTTTTAAAGCAAAAGGGTGTGCCCGGTATCTATGGGGTGGATACCCGTGCTCTGACAAAAATCATTCGGGAACATGGCGTGATGAATGCCACCATCTGTAAGGAAGTGCCACCAGACCTTGCCTATGTTAAGAGCTATGCTGTTACAGACGCCCTCAAAAATGTTACTACCTCCAGCCCCAGCACCTATGAAGCGGCAGGGAAGCAAAAGTACAGAGTGGTACTGCTGGATTATGGCGCCAAGCACAACATTGTCCGTGAGCTACAAAAGCGGGGATGTCAGGTTACTGTGCTGGGAGCCTTTGCCACGGCGGAGGAGATAACAAAGCTTGACCCGGACGGCATTATGCTCTCTAACGGCCCCGGCGACCCCGCCGAGAATCTCTTTCAGATTGGGGTCATTAAAAAGCTGCTGGGGCAAAAGCCCATCTTTGGCATTTGTCTTGGACACCAACTACTAGCTTTAGCAAACGGAGCCACCACCGAAAAGCTAAAATACGGCCATCGCGGAGCAAACCAGCCGGTCAAGGAATTGTGCAGCAGTCGCACTTACATCACCAGCCAAAACCACGGTTACGCAGTGGAAAGCGACAGCATCAAGGTGGGCACGCTCAGCTTTGTCAACGCCAACGACCAAACCTGTGAGGGAATTGATTACCCTGATTTACAGGCGTTTTCGGTGCAGTTTCACCCCGAAGCCTGCTCCGGCCCTCAGGATACCGCTTTTTTATTTGATCAGTTTATCGCTATGATGGGAGGAAACAATCAATGCCGTTGAACACAGCAATCCAAAAGGTGATGGTCATTGGCTCGGGCCCCATTGTCATTGGTCAGGCTGCGGAATTTGACTACGCCGGGGCACAGGCCTGCCGTGTTCTAAAGGAAGCAGGGGTTAATGTGGTTCTGGTAAACTCCAACCCCGCCACCATTATGACCGACAAGGCTCTAGCAGACGAAATTTATCTGGAACCTCTCAACGCCGAAACCATCAAGCGTATTATCCTAAAAGAAAAGCCGGATAGCCTGCTGGCTGGCTTAGGCGGTCAAACAGGACTGACCATTGCCATGCAACTAAACAAAGAGGGCTTTTTACAGAAGCACAATGTGCGTCTCATCGGCACCAATGCCGAAGCCATTGACAAGGCAGAGGATAGGCAACTGTTTAAGGACACCATGGAGGAGATTGGCGAGCCAACCATTCCTTCTGATATTGCCAATGATTTGAACACTGCCCTTGCCATTGCCCAAAGCATCGGTTATCCGGTGATTGTGCGCCCCGCCTTTACCCTTGGGGGGGCTGGTGGCGGTGTAGCTAACGATGAGGAAGAGCTGTGCACCATTGCCAAAGGGGGATTAGATGCTTCCCCCATCTCTCAAATATTAGTGGAGCGCTATATCTTTGGCTGGAAAGAAATTGAGTTTGAGACCATGCGGGATTCTGTGGGCAATGTCATTGCCGTTTGTAGCATGGAAAACTTTGACCCTGTGGGCATCCATACCGGTGACAGCATTGTGGTTGCCCCTGCCCTTACCCTGTCGGACAAGGAATATCAGATGCTCCGCAGTGCCTCTCTTAACATCATTACCGCACTGGGCATTGTGGGTGGCTGCAACTGCCAGTTTGCCCTAAACCCCCAAAGCTTTGAGTATGCCGTCATTGAAGTAAACCCCCGTGTGTCCCGCTCTTCGGCGCTGGCATCCAAAGCAACCGGTTACCCCATTGCCAAAATCACCAAAATAATTTCCCTTGGCTACACACTGGACGAAATCACCAACGACATCACCGGTAAAACCTGCGCCTGCTTTGAGCCTGCACTGGACTATGTGGTGGTAAAGCTGCCCAAGTGGCCCTTTGATAAGTTTGTGGGGGCTTCCCGTATTTTGGGTACTCAGATGAAAGCTACCGGTGAGGTAATGTCCATAGCCCCCAGCTTTGAAATGGCGCTGATGAAGGCTGTGCGGGGTGCGGAACTTTCGCTGGATACCCTCAGTGCCCCGCCCATCAGCGGCGAGGACATTCTCACCCGCCTGCACCATGCCGACGACAGGCGGCTGTTTACCATCTTTGAGGCTTTGGGGCTGGGTGTTTCTATCGACACCATCTTTGAGATTACCCGCATCGACCGTTTCTTTTTACATAAGCTTAAAAAGCTTTGCAACTTTGAAGCGCAGCTAAAAGCTGGTATTACCCAAGAGCTATATCAAAAGGGCAAGGAGCTGGGCTACACCGACAAGGCACTCAAACGCCTGAGCGGTTGTAAAGACCTGCCTGTCGCTGCCCCCTGCTATAAAATGGTGGATACCTGCGCTGCCGAATTTGACGCGGTAACGCCCTATTTTTATTCTGCCACAGGCAGCTTTTGTGAGGCGCGTAGCTTTCCCAAATCGGGTAAACCGGTGATTATCGTCCTTGGTTCCGGCCCCATCCGCATCGGGCAGGGCATTGAATTTGACTATTCCTCTGTCCACTGTGTTTGGACGCTGAAAAAGCTTGGGTATGACGTGGTCATCATCAACAACAATCCGGAGACGGTCTCCACCGACTACGACACCGCCGACAGGCTTTACTTTGAGCCCCTCACCGACGAGGATGTAATGAACATCATCCGGATAGAAAAGCCGGTGGGTGTGGTGGTGGCTTTTGGCGGTCAGACGGCTATTAAGCTGACGCAGTTTTTAGATCGGCAGGGCATTGCTATTTTGGGCACCTCCGCCGAGGGCATCGACATTGCCGAGGACCGCGAGCGTTTTGACAATCTGCTGGAGCAGTTTGACATTAAGCGCCCCAGAGGCATGGGTGTCAGCACGCTGCAGCAGGCCATAGAAGCTGCTCATCTACTGGAATATCCGGTACTGCTGCGCCCTTCCTACGCTATTGGCGGACAGAACATGCAGATTGTCCATAGCGACAGTGAGACAAAGCTTTACATGGAGCGCATTTTGGCGCAGGGCATCGATAACCCTGTACTGGTGGATAAATATATGTCCGGAACCGAGATTGAGGTGGATGTCATCTCCGACGGCACAGATGTACTGATTCCCGGTGTCATGCAGCACATTGAGCGGGCAGGCGTTCACTCCGGCGATTCCATTACCGTATACCCCCCTTATAGCTTAAACGACAAAATGATGGATACTGTGGTGCAAAGTTCTACCCGGCTGGCGCTGGCCCTTGGTACCAAGGGATTGGTGAACATCCAGTATCTCATTTATCACAATGAGCTGTATGTCATTGAGGTAAACCCCAGAGCCTCCCGTACAGTGCCCTATATCAGCAAGATAACGGGCGTGCCCATGGTGGATCTGGCGGCGCAGGTAATGGTGGGCAAGACTCTTGTATCCCTTGGCTATGGCACCGGTCTTGCCTCCATACCGCCCTATTTTGCGGTAAAGGTGCCGGTGTTCTCCTTTGAAAAACTGCGGGATGTCAACTCCTACCTTGGGCCGGAAATGAAATCTACCGGCGAGGTACTGGGCATTGGAAAGACCATAGAGGAGGCCCTCTTTAAAGGGCTGACCGCAGCAGGCATGACTTTAAAGTCATCCTTTGGAGACAACAAGGTTGGTGCGCTGCTCAGCGTGGATACCCACGACCAGCTGGAGATTGTGGGCCTTGCCAAAAAGCTGGATGATTTGGGATTCCAGCTCTATGCTACGCCTGAAACTGCCCAGTCCATTGAGGCTTTGGGCATAGATGTTGTCAATGTAGACCAAATTTTTAAAAGCCGCCGGGTGTTTCAGCTGCTTGAAGACGGCGAAATCAGTTATATTATCTATACGGGAGCACTAATGGATGCCACGGTGAATGATTACATTGCTCTGCACAAAAAGGCATTGCAGCTGAACATTCCCTGTCTGACCTCGCTGGACACTGCCAATGCCCTGGCAGACAGCATTGCCAGCCGTTACACCCAGCAGAATACCGAGCTTGTTGACATCAATCACCTGCGCAGCAGCCGCCACAAGCTTCATTTTGCCAAAATGCACGCCACAGGGGATGACTATATCTTTGTGGAGAACTTTGAAGGAGCCATTGAGTGCCCCGAGTCACTGTGTGTGAGCTTATGTGACCGCAGCAAGGGCATCGGCGGCTATGGTCTTGTGCTCATAGAGCGTTCAGCAGTGGCAGATGCCAAAATGCGCATCTTTAACCGGGATGGCTCCCAGGCCAAAATGGCGGGAAACTGCATCCGCGCCGTGGGCAAGTACCTTTATGATAATGAGATTGCCAAAAAAGACAAGCTTACCATAGAAACAGCAAGCGGACTTAAAGAGCTGAAGCTTTATACCAGAGACGGCAAGGTGACACAGGTTTCTGTACAGATTGGGAAGGCAGTGCTGGATTCAAAGCTGATTCCCACCACAATTGATGCACCCAAGCTGGTGGATTATCCGGTTACCATCGGCGGCAAGCCCTATCAAATCACCTGTGTCAATATGGGAAACCCCCATTGCGTGGTATTTTGCGACAGGGTAGACACCTTTGACGTGGCAAACATCGGCCCTCAGTTTGAAAACGCAGATATCTTCCCGGAGCGCACCAATACCGAGTTTATCCGGGTGGTAAACAAAACCACCATCAAAATGCGGGTATATGAGCGCGGCAACGGAGAAACCTCTGCCTGCGGTACAGGTGCCTGTGCAGCGGTTGTAGCAGCTGTGGAAAATGGATTATGTCAAAAGGGTGTAGATATTACTGTGAAAGTAAAGGGGGGAGACCTTGTTGTCAATTACACCGATGATGTGGTTATCCTTACCGGTGATGCAGTTTTGGTTTATGAGGGAATAACAGAGTACTAATGCGGCTGAATACAAAGAAAAACGACACCGTTTGGTGTCGTTTTTTTTCTTTAACACAGCTTGCGCAGCACACAAAAAATCTGGTTTTAAAAAACTTGATTTGGTTGGGAACGCACCCTGAAATTATAAAAAAGTAGTATGATGCAGCCGCAGGCAATAAATTTAGAACCTATAAAATCAGATAAAAGGAGGCTATCAAATTTAGAATTGTTTACAAAAATTTAAGTAAAAAAATTTAGCTTAAATTTACTTTTCTTAAAGTTGGCAGCGCTTGTTTTTTTATTATACCGTTTGATTATGTAAAATAATGAATTTGTCTTTTTGACTTTTAGTTACTTTGCCATAATTTTTAAAAAAGAGCAATAATAGCAACTTGTATGACAGGTTTTGGTGTAAACCACAAGACAAAATTCGATATGTTGAAAAAAATTATTCTAAATGCTAATATTTACTTGTAGGACAACTGAACAATAAAGATAAGTAGCCATGCATAATTGTGCAAATCTTGAAAAGGGAGCGAAGAAAGTGCTTCAGCAAGAAAAACTGATAGTGAAACAAAATCTAAGCGAAGAAACCTATAATCGACTGGTACAGCTGATTGCCAGGAGCAACTATAGTCAGGGGGACAAAATGCCCTCAGAAAGTCATCTTACCCAAATGCTTGGAGTGAGCCGGAGTACGGTAAGAACCGCATTGAGCAAGCTGACGGCACTGGGGGTGGTAGAACCCAGACAGGGCGACGGATACTATATATGCGCAAATAACGTTGTAGAATTCATGGATTGTTTTTCACCCTCGGCACTGCTTAATGCACAAGACTTTTTAGAAATTATGGAATTTCGGCGGGGAATTGAGCCGGAGGCGGTTAGGCAGGCAGCTTTGCATGCATCTCCGTCACAACTGGACGAGATGGAGCGGATTATCAAGCTTTGTGAAATCCGGTTTGGAGATACAGAGCTTTTTTCCAAAAGCGATATGGATGTTCATCTTGTTTTTGCACAGGCATCCCACAACAAATATTTTATTGAGTGTATGCAGATGGTAAAAAATACTTATGCTGGCAGCCTGAGTGAATATATCATCTTTCATGGTGTAGAGACAGGCAAACAGTCTAACATTGCCACGGCAGAGGCCATTTATCAGCATGAAATAACAAGCCACGATTATCACATTAAGGTATACAAGGCTATACGCAACCGTGACCCGGACATGGCGGAAAAAGTCATGCGAGGGCATGTGGACAACGTGGCCAATAAACTGAGGGCAGACATAAGGCACTGGTCTAACCGCAGAAAGAGCATTGAGGTATAGAGGCTCCAAACAGCATGAGGAGGAGACAAAGATGGAACAGACTACCATGAAGGCATGCATGCTTACTGAGTACAACAAATTGGAGATTGCAGAAGTGCCTATTCCCAGGCCGGGTTATGGCGAGATACTTTGCAAAATAAAGGCCATTGCCATATGCGGTACAGACCCTGAAATTATCAATGGTCACCACAGCAGCAAGTGGCCGCCTTATTTTCCTTTTACCCTGGGTCATGAATGGTCGGGACAGGTGGTAGAGGTTGGAGAAGGCGTTACTGAGTTTAAACCCGGTGACCGGGTAGCCGGTGAAGCCCACTGTGGGTGTGGCAAGTGTGAAAATTGCATGAAAGGCAATTATACACTGTGCCTAAACTATGGTAAGGATGAGACAGGGCATCGGCATTATGGTTTTACCGTTCGCGGAGCCAACGCAGAATATAACGTTTACTCACCCAAGGCATTAAAAAAAATTCCAGATAGCCTTAGCTACAAAGCTGCAACATTGGTAGACACTGCAGGCGTAGCGCTCCATGGCATAGAACTGGTGGGTATTACCCCCGGTGGAACGGTAGCAGTTTTTGGGCCGGGGCCAATAGGCCTTTGTGCCATGCAAATTGCTAAGCACATGGGTGCCGATAAGGTGATCATGGTGGGACGCGGACACAGACTTGAGGTTGCAAAACAATTGGGTGCGGATGAAATCATCGACTTTGAAAAAGAGGATCCAATTGAAAGAATCAGAGAGATGACACAGGGTGTTGGTGCAGATGAAGTTTTGGAGTGTTCCGGTGCAGCAATCACACCTTATCAAAGTGTTATGAGCGTAAGAAAAGGCGGAAAGGTTTCTCTTATCGGCTTTTATGATGATGAAAAATGCCCGTTATATCCCCAGACAAAAATAGTGTTGGATGAAATTAAAATTTTTGGTTCCAGGGCAAACCCCAACGTTTCGGAGCGGGTTATTAAGATGTTGGCAGCAGGGGTTATCAGTTCAGAAATAATTGTAACTCACTGTTATCCCCTGGAAAAGTATAACGAAGCATTGGATGTTATGGTAAACCGTAAAGACGGTGTTATTAAGATGGTAATCTTGGCGTAGCAAAAGCTTAACAGTGGCAGCAGTGAACAGGAGGGAACAGAAGTGAGCGAAAAACTACTGGAGATTAAAGGGGTCAGCAAGTCGTTCCCCGGCGTAAAAGCACTGGAAAATATTGATATTGACCTGTGTCGCGGAGAAGTGCATGTAATTTTAGGAGAAAACGGTGCAGGAAAATCGACTCTGATGAAAATCCTTTCTGGTGCATATCAAGCCGATGAGGGACAGCTTTTTGTAGAGGGCATAGAGATTACTCACAACAGCCCCAAGGTATCAGAATCTTTTGGAATCAGAATGATTTATCAAGAACTGAATCTGGTAGAAGAGCTTTCAGTGGCTCAAAACATCTTTTTGGGGAAAGAAAAGTATAAGGGCGCAGCACTGGATACAAAGGAAATGAATGCCAAAGCCCAGAAGATGATGGCAGATATGAATATTCAAATAGACCCCACAGAGCTGATTAAAAATTTGGGTGTAGGTACTCAGCAAATGGTTGAAATTTGCAAGGCTCTTTCAACCAACGCAAGAATACTGGTGTTCGATGAGCCCACCAGTTCTCTCACCGATTCTGAAATTGTCGAGCTGTTTCGCATTATCCGTATTCTGAAAAAGCAAGGTGTAGGAATGTTTTATATTTCTCACCGGTTGGAAGAACTCAAGGAAATCGGAGACAGAGTTACCATCATGCGTGATGGCAAAAAAATTCTTACTACCGATGCCGATAAAATCAGCATGAATGAAATCATTGAAGGAATCGCCGGGAGAAAAATAGAAAATCTGTATCCCCATACCCGCAAGGAACCGGGAGAATGCCTCTTGGACGTAAAAGGCTTGTGTGGAGAACGATTTCGCAATATTAACATCAAGGTATGTGCAGGCGAGATTGTAGGGGTATCCGGCTTGGTTGGCGCAGGGCGTACCGAAGTTGCACGTGCGCTAATGGGCATTGACAAGCGGATTTCCGGAGTTGCACTGCTGGAAGGCAAGGCGCTTCCCAAACACAATATTCAAAAAGTGGTAGACATGGGCCTGTGCCTGCTGCCAGAAAATCGTAAAACTGAGGGCTTGGCGCTGTCTTTGAGCATTCGTGAAAATACAGTTGTATCCTCGCTGAACAAGCTGTTTCCAAGCCGTATAATCAGCGGCAAAAAAGAAACGGTTGCAGTAAACAGGTATGTAAAGGATTTGAATATTGCCACCTCGTCTATTGAAAAGTTGGTACAGTTTTTAAGCGGAGGTACTCAGCAAAAGGTGGTTGTGGCCAAATGGCTGATGTCTCAATCTAAGGTTTTTATTTTTGATGAGCCAACCCGTGGAATAGATGTTGGTGCAAAAAGCGAAATTTACCGCTTGATGGATGAACTGACAGAACAAGGTGCAGGTATTTTGATGATTTCTTCCGACCTACCCGAGGTGTTGGGTATGAGCGACCGCATTTATGTGATGGCGCAGGGAGATTTGGTAGGAGAACTGGATGCATCCCAGGCCAGTCAGCAAGAAATTTTGCGCATGGCGTTTAAACAGCATCAAGTACAGGAGGTGAGCTGACATGAGCAAAACGGCTGCGGTAGTACATAAAAAAAAGTTTAAAATATCCAGCATACCAAGCTCTGCCTACATATTTTGCATCCTGTTTGTAGCATTCAGCCTCATTATCCCTAACTTTTTTTCTCCAACCAACTTGTCAAACCTGCTGCTGCAGGCAAGTCCGTTGGTCATTATCAGCGTGGGAATGTCACTTGTCATTATGACGGGCTGTATTGATCTTTCGGTAGGCGGCAATATTTCAATGTGCGGTGTCATTATGGCAACGCTGCTATTCAACGGTATGCATGCCGTACCGGCTATCTTATGTGGGCTGGCAATTGGCACCTGCTTTGGTTTGCTCAATGGCTTCATAGTTCAAAAAATGAAGGTTGCAGCATTTATTGCAACCTTTGGCATGATGGGTGTCGCCGAAAGTATTGCCAATATTCTGTCTAAAAAAAGAACTGTCTATTGGGAAACAGGCCCCCAAAACACCATGATAAAAAGCGTGCAGACAAATCTTTTTCAGCTGCGCCTGGGGCCAAAACCCAGCCAGGTGCTTTCATTATCCTTTATTGTGATTGTTTGTGTCCTGATTGTAGTTACTGTTTTATATGTGTTTAAAAAGACTTCCTTTGGGGCGCATATTTACGCAGTGGGTTCAAACGAAGAAATAGCAAGACTCAATTCCATCAGTCCTGTGCGTATTCGTATGACTGTTTATGCCATCTCCGGATTTTTGGCAGCGGTGGCCTCGCTGTTGTATATGTCCCGCATCAATTCGGCGCAGCCAACCATGGGCGACGGGCTGGAATTTCAGGCTATTGTTGCAGCAATTATAGGAGGTAACACCCTGCGCGGCGGCAAAGGCAGTGTTCCCGGTGCAATTTTGGGTGCTTTATCATTGTTTGCAGTAAGAAATGCACTATCTTTGGCCGGTGTGGGCACTTCCTGGGTTCAGGTTTTTATTGGCGTTGTTCTAATTGCCGGAATGACCTTTAATGCCCTCATAGAATGGTGGGAGCACGAGCAAAAGTCAAAGGGCAAAGCTTTAAAGGCGGAAGGAGATGGTAAGAAATGAAAGCAAAGGGTAGTCTGGCAAAAAAATTGAAGTCTAATCTTTATGATCTTTCCACCGTTATTATCTTCCTGACACTTATTCTTGTTTTTACAGTGATTAATGCCGTTAACGGCAACCGCTATCTTACCATGAGCAACCTGTCCGTTATTATCAATCAGGCATCATTTTTGGCACTGTTGGGAGTTGCCCAAATGGTGGTGCTGCTCACCGGCGGCGTTAACCTTTCCATTGGAGCGATTATGGTGTTCTCGTCTATTATTGCAGGGCCTTACCTCATGCAGCAAAGCGGATACTTCTGGCTAATCCCTGTGTTGATTATGCTGCTCTTTGGCGGACTTGCAGGCGGGGTAAACGGTATTTTGGTAACGCAGTTCAAACTCCCTGCGTTTATTGCAACCTTTAGTGCAATGTATATTTTTCGCGGTCTTGCGTGGATCATCCAGGGGCGTACGGTAATTTACCGCATCAATGAAAACATACGCTTTTTGGCTATGGGCCGGCTGTTTACCATAGGCGGATTTACCGTTACCATGCCAATGCTGATTTCTATAGGTTTAATTCTTATTATGTCATTTGCATTGCGAAAGACGGTGTTTGGTTCCAAGGTATATTTCACAGGTTCTAACCCGGTTGCTGCCAAGTTTTCGGGCATTAATGTCAACAAAATCATTATACTGATTCATATTTTAAGCGGTGTGCTGGCAGGCTTCTGCGGCGTTATGTACGCGGCACGGGTCAATGCTGCAGAGCCCGGTATGTATACCAGTGCCCACTTTGATGCAATTTCGGTGGCCCTTATTGGCGGAATCTCTATGCGCGGCGGCTTTGGTAATGTATGGGGAGTGGCCATTGGTGCGTTGATTATTTCCACCATTCAAAGTGGAATGAATTCTATCCAGCTGCCATCGGAATATCAGACGCTGGTTTTAGGCCTCCTGATTATTCTTTCGGTTTTCTTCAATCAGTTTTTGATTAAAGCAAAGCAGAATGCTGCCAATGAACTTAGCACCGAAGAAGAAACAATTGCTGCATAACAACAGCTAAGTGTATTGATAACATCTTAATATGAAAAGAAGTGATTTGGATGGTACCAACTGTTATTCTTGTTAGTACCTTTGATACCAAAGGCGTAGAATGTGAGTTTATAAGGCAGGTTATTTTGCGCTATGGTGCCCAGTGCCGCACTTTAGATGGGCGGTGTTCCAACTGCAAAGCCGGATATTTCGCTGGCTCAGTTGTGCCAAGGCTCGTCTTACACAGTAGACAGTATTCATGCCATGCCCCGGGGCGAAGCTGTTGCGGCAGTATCCAATTTGGTAGAAACCTACATAAAAAACCTGTACGAAAACGGAGAGATGGCTTGTGTTGCCGGCATAGGCGGTGCAGGGGGAACTCAAATTGTTACCCAGGCGATGCGAACGCTGCCCTTTGGCCTGCCCAAACTGATGCTCAGTACACTGGCTTCCGGAAACACCCGGTGGTACATGCAGGATTCCGACATTGTGATGATTCCGTCTATCTGTGATGTATCGGCAATTAACAGCATTACATCACTTGTTTACGAAAGATTTGGTTCGTTGTGTGCAATGGGAGCAATTTGGTTTGCCGAAAACTTTAAAAGGCATTTAGCCCATTTAAATGATCCAAAGGCCAAAAGAGTTGCATTGACAATGTACGGAACAACCACCAAGGGTGTGACCCGCGCAGTGCAGGAGCTTGAAAAAAACGGCTTTGAACCTATTGTATTTCATGCCTCCGGTGCAGGGGGTATGTCACTGGAACGGTTTGCACGCCAAGGGGTGTTTGCCGGCGCGTTGGAAATGACACTGGCGGAGATTGGCGCTCATTTGGTGGGCGGGCTGCACGATGCAGGCCCCAATCGCCTGGAGGCTGCAGGAGAAATGGGTTTGCCCCAGGTGATTGTGCCGGGAGGAGCCGACACCATTGTACTTCCCCCCATGTCAGCCTTACCGGAAAAATTTAAAGAGGGGCGCATCTTAAATATGCATAACCCCACCATGACTACCATGAGAACAAATGTGGAGGAATGCAGACAAATTGGCGAGTTTATGGTACGTAAACTAAAAATGGCAAAAGGCCCTGTAAAGGTGCTGATACCAAAAGGCGGGCTATCTTCTATTGATAAACCAGGTGAAAAATTTTATTTCCCCCAGGCAAATGAAATGCTGTTTCATACCTTAAAAGCAGGCCTGCAGGGAAGCCACATTGAAGTAATAGAAGATGAGCGCCATCTATATGATCCCGGCTTTGGTGAGCTGGCAGCCCATATGGTGATGGAGATGATAAACGCCAGATAAACATCTGCGTAATAAACAAGGAGGTCATTATCAATGAAAGCATATACAAGAGAAGAGCTAATTGCACGGCTGAGGGCCAAGAGAGCAGCTGGTGAATATATCATTGCGGCGGGTGCAGGTTCCGGTATTTCTGCAAAGTCTATTGAGGCAGGCGGTGCAGATATGCTGATGGTCTTTGACTCCGGCAAGTACCGCATGGATGGACACGGTTCTTTAAGCGGATGGTTTGCCTTTGGCAATGCAAACGATGTGGCAATGTCTATGGGCAAGCATCAGGTGCTGCCTATTGTAAAAGAAATTCCTGTTATTTGCAGCTGTTTTGCTCAGGATGCCACAAAAGTAATTGACTATCATCTCGATGATGTGGCTCGTAGTGGATTTTCCGGTATCAATAACTTTCCCACAATGGGTATGATTGACGGAAACTTCCGCCAGCAATGCGAGCTCACCAATCTGGGCTTTTACCGTGAAGCAGAAATGGTGCGCATAGCCAAGGAAAAAGGGATTTTTACCATGGTATATGTTTTCACCCCTGAAGAAAGTGCCATGATGGCGCAGGCGGGTGCAGACTGCATTATTTCTCATGTGGGGCTTACGGTGGGAGGAATGATAGGCACCACAAAGGCTCTTACCATTGAAGAGTCGGCAGATTTGACCCGTGCCATTATGGAGGCTGGCAAAAAGATAAAAGAGGATATTATTTGGCTGGCACACGGCGGCCCATTGGCTACTCCAAAGGACCTAAAGGAGTTTGTAGCCCTGCTGCCAGAAATTGATGGCTTTGTTGGTGCGTCCAGCATGGAACGCATTCCTACCGAGCAGGCTATTATCAAAACAGTAGAAGAATTTAAGCAGGTAAGAGCATAAGCGGCTATTTGCAGGTACCAAAACAGCAGATCGGCTCTCCGCTTCAAAATACGAAGCATAAAAATAAGATGAAAAAGTTTGTAGGAGGTTTTTTCAATGCTTAAAAAGATCCTGTCGTTCACTCTCTCGTTGGTACTCATTGCCATGACCTTTACCGGCTGTGCAGGCGGCAACAGCCAACCGGAAGCAACAGGCCAAGCATCTTCCTCTAAGGGCCAGACTGCCGGTGCTGATACAACGATTCTCAACGAAAAGCTTGGCGAAGAAATCAATATGGTCTTTATTGTAAAAAGCATGCAGATGCCTTTCTTCCTGAGTATGATTGAAGGTGCAGAAGCTGCAGCAAAACTGCTGCCCAATGTAAACATCAAGTGCGTTGGCCCCGAAACTCCTTACAGCGTAGAAGAGCAGATTCAGATTATTGAGCAGGCCATTACCGATGGCGCCGATGCTGTTATTTGTACTCCTGCGGACTCTACCGCTATTGTTCCTGCAGTAGAAAAATGCAAAGAAGCAGGCGTATTGTTTGCTACTCCCAACACCAAGGCTTACAGCGATGATGTACTTACTTATACCGGTGTTCAGAACGTTGAAGTAGGCTATACTCTGGGCAAGGCACTGGCCGAAAAACTGGGTGGACAGGGTAATGTGGTTCTTTTTGACGGAAAAGCCGGCAACTCCACCGGTGAGGAGCGCACAGAAGGCTACAAAAAAGCCTTTGCAGAATACCCCGGCATTACCTTGCTGGATGTACAGCCCGGTGACTGGAACCGTGAATTGGGTATGTCTATTATGGAAAACTGGCTGCAAAAATATGATAAGATTGACGGCTGTGCCTCTATTGCCAAGGATATGACCATGGGTGCTTTGGAAGCAGTGAAGGCTGCAGGTCGTATGGATGAAATTACATTTGTTACCTTTGATGTTGATAATGACGTTTTTGAGGCCATTAAGGCTGGCGAAATTTACTGCACCGGCGACCAGGGTGAAAAGAGCCAGGCTGCAACCGCTATCATGTCTGCTTATCTGGCATTAAACGGCTATAATGTAGCAAAGGTTCAGTCTCTGCCACTGTCTATCGTAACCATCGATGATTTGGATAAGTATATTAAATAAGACGCTTTATTTCCATGTGGATGCTTTGTTACCCATAGCCTTTTGGATTTTGATGCGCCTGCAAAAGGCAGATGTGCAATTATTAAAACTGATACAGCAGTTTTGATAATGAGCGGCTTTTCGGGATAAGGCGGGAGAGGCGCATAGGCGTTGCTCCCGCCTTTGGCCAACCAAAGCAAAGGCGACAGAAGGGAAATACAAAAATGATTGAGTTGCTAAAAAAAGAACTGGTAGAAATTTCTCGCAGACTGGATGAGAAAAATTATGTACAGGCAGCCGGGGGAAATATCAGCGTACGGGTACCGGGGAAGGAACTGCTTCTGATTAAGAGAACAGGTGTCACCATGGCAGGGTGTAGCATAGGTGACATCCTGGTAGTTGATTTTGATGGCCGCGTAGTAGAAGGTTGGGGGAAGCCCTCAAAAGAAATAAACTTTCATGCGGGAATACTGAAAAGCCGAGGCGATATTGGCGCAGTTGTACACACCCACTCCAATTATGCAGTGGCAATTTCTAATTTAGGTGCAGAGCTGCCTATGGCGTCCGAAACAGCCCTTATGTATTTAAAGCATGTCCCTTTGGTGAAACGAGCAGTGCCCGGAAGCGAACAGCTTGCGCAAAACGTAATAACAGTATTTGCAGAGGATAAAAGCAAAAATATAAAAGCAGTATTGATGGAGGCTCATGGAGTTTGTGCCACAGGGGCAACGCTGCAAGAGGCATATGAAATTGCAGATTTGGTAGAAGGTACCGCCCATCAGGCTTATATTCAGGCGACAGCTGCTCCTTTTGCAGACTTTATTTGCAGTTACAACAAAGAACCATAACCTTTGTATTGAGGAGGCCACAGAAAAATGGGTAAAAAGAACAGACTGGTATTTGCAGGCACCTATAGCGAAGTAATAACACTTGGAACAGGCGAAGTGCTGCAATCAAAAGGGGAAGGTATTTACACCTTTAGAATGAACCCGGAGACCGGAGAGCTTACCCTGTTGCAAAAAGCCGTTGGAGAACCCAACCCCACCTACTTGGTACTGGACAAATCAAAGAGATATTTGTACTCTACCAATGAGCTGAAGACTTTTAGGGGCATTGCTTCCGGTGCAGCTTCCAGCTTTGAAGTAAACCCAAAGACCGGACGGCTGACACTGCTAAACCGTCAAATTACCGGCGGTACCGATGCAGTTCATATTCTTTTAAACAAAGACAGCACCCATGCTTTTGTTGCAAACTTTATGAGCGGCAGCGTCAGTGTACTTCCCATTAATCAGGATGGTTCGCTGGATAAAGTATCATGCTTTTTGCAGCATAAGGGCACAGGACCAAACCCTGTTCGGCAGCGTGGTGCACATGCACATGGCTTTGAACTGGATAGGCTTCAAAAGCGGGCTTTTGTTCCGGATTTGGGGTGTGATAAAGTCTTTGTTTATGACATTGATTATGAAAATGGGCATTTATATGCGGCGCCCCATCCTTTTGTTTCGCTGCACCCGGGTGAAGGCCCAAGACACTGCGTGCTGGACAGCACAGGCCGTTTTTTATATGTCATTAACGAAATGGGAAACACAATTTATGTGTTTGCCTACAATGAAGACACAAGCGAACTAAAGGAACTGCAAATAGTGCCTACAATTCCGCCGGATTTTACCGGGCACAGCACCTGCTCCGCTGTTAAAATTCATCCCAACGGTAAATTTTTGTATGGCTCCAACCGGGGTCACGACAGCGTTGCTCTTTACAGCATAGACCCAGATACCGGGCTGCTTACGATGATTGATATTATCCCTACCGGAGGGCGCACTCCCCGTGATTTTGAGTTTGACCCGGAAGGAAACTTTATGATTGCCGGCAACCAGGATAGCCATGTTTTAGTTGTTTTTAAAGTTGACGGTACCACGGGAGCGTTAACAGAAGTACAAAGAGTTGAAAATATTTTTACTGTAACCTGCCTTAAAATTTATGACATCGACAATGTGTAGGCAGCATAAAAGCAGCGTCTTGTCACCAAAAAAGACGCTGCCTCATAGGATATATAATTCATATTTGTGCATAAAACAGGCTGCATTTTGGTTGCAGCCTGTTTTCTATGCTGTCACTAGTTTCTGTCTTTGATGTAATTTTCAAACTCTCTTACAATCTTATCACAAACTGCATCCACCCGTGGAAAATCCATTGCGGTAATATAATGCTGTTCCAATTCATCATGGAGAGTTTTGGCTTCTGCAATAAGGCTTGAAGCTTCGTCAATCATGTTGCGGGCAGCCTTTTGCAAAAAGGAGATACGATGCTTGCGTGAGGTCACCTTATCCATATCGGTAAACCGGCGTGCGTGGATGGTTCGGTAGGCGGGTACGGTAATTTCGTGGAACTTGTTACGTGTTACAAAGCCCAGACCAAGCTCGGGAATAAAAAGATGATCAATTTTGGTAAAGGGAAATAACGGGCAGCAGCAGGAAATAATATCCCAACCAGACTCCAGCGCAAGACGGCGCAGTTCGCTCAATAGTTGATGAGAGGCGACACCCCAGTTATCATCAATTACAAAAAGCTTGGGGGCAAGGGCCTCAACTGTTTCATTAAATAATACAGGACCTTTGTTAGTAACAGCAGAAAGAAGACGGACTTTTTCCTGCCCGCGATGGTCTTTGCGGCGTGAGAATTCCTTTTGAGCCATATTTTTGGCAAAACGAATGATTTTTTGGCTGTCTACAGCGTCAGAAACTGTCATTTGCAGTTCGGTAAGCAGTGAACCAGCAGCATAAAGATAACCAACAGCACCTTTGTGGCACTTACTGATGGTTTCTATAAGCATGATAATTTCGTCTCTGTTATCATACAGCAGGTCTTTGTCCCAACAATCACAAAGGGAAACAAGATTTTCGTATGCACCGGGAAATTGTGGCTCGATGACATGTGGCGGGGTGTCATAAGCACACAAAAGGTACGTTGCAGCATTTTAGTTATAAGAAAGGCTTGCAATAAGCAGACGGGTTTAGGTTGAAAAACGGCTGACACTATGCTGTATTTTAAAATGCTGTATATACGTAATTGCCACCGACAAAACGATGTAAAAATAGCAGGCAGCAAGTAACATTTTTGACTTTAAGGCAAGCCTGATAAATCGGGTTTTACCCACATATAAAGTAAACACCTCCGGCTATGTCAGAGGTGTTTATTTTATATTTTTTAATTTATTTTTTTTACTGTATCACGAACAATTAAGGTAGTGTCTACTTTTACCTTTAAACCTGTAAGGTCCGAAACAAAATCTGTATGAGAGGCAAAACGAACAATGACCTTGGCCATTTCTGCAATGTTTGTATCTACAGTTGTAAGGTTGGTATGGGTAAATTTAAGCTCTTCCATGTTGTCAAACCCTATAACGCTGACATCATCCGGAACAGAATATCCCATATCCTGCAATGCTTTTATAGCACCGATACTCATCATATCGTTAAAAGCAAAAATAGCGGTGGGTCGATCCATTGGCTTATACTGCATAAACAATTTTTTTGCGCATTCATAACCGCTCTGAAATTCCCAGTTTCCTGCAATATAGTTTGTTTTGGGGATGGTAAGTCCAAAAGCGTTAATGGCACTATAACATCCCAATAAGCGGTCGCAGGAGGAAAAATAAGTATCTGGGCCGGTTATAAAACCAATATTACGGTGCCCGTTTTTTACCAGGTGTTCTATAACAGAATACCCACCCTGCACACCGTCGTAGGAGATAGAAGTATAGCCTTTGTACCGCTCATTCACCAAGATAATGGGCACATTGCAGCGATTGGCAATTTTCAGGCTGGATTCTGAGGTCCTGGATACAAACACGATGGAGCAGAAACTGTGATTATTTAAAAATGTCTCCAAGGCGTCGTCTTGGGTATTGGAGGCATAAATCAACTGACAGTTGTGCTTTCTGCACTCCATTTCTATATGATGAAACAAATCAGCGTAAAAGGGCTGTGAAAGCGTACGTGGATTATCTGAAGAATCTGATGCCACCAAAGCAATGGTTCGCATCTCCGATGATGCCAAAGAGGATTTGATGGCTGTGGGTTGCTGGGTAATGTGGCCAGGGGTGGTAACCTTTGAACCCACACCCGGCACCTTTTCAATTAGGCCTTCCTGCACCAGCATATCCAATGCTTTTCTGACAGTGCCTCTTTTTACACCAAAGGCTGCACATATTTCACTTTCAGAAGGAAGAAAACTGTCAACAGAATACTTTTTATTCACAATGTCCCTTTGCAGTTCTTCAAAAATATGCTCATAACGATAGTTGCTTTTGTGTCCCAAGTAAATCACCTGCTTTATCATTTACATGAGGTAGTAGTTTGTCAATTCTAAATGTTAGTATATACCAACAAAAGCAACAAGTCAATATACATGTTATGTACATCTATAAAAAATATTTTAAAAAAGATAGATTAATAGAAAATAAAAAAGAACATGTATTGTATAGTAACATAACAAGTGTAATTTTATTCTATTTCTTTCTACAAAAAGGATTAAAGGCACTTGAATTAGGTAAAATGATATGGTATTTTTGTGAGGACAGAAGAAGTGGTCTGTTTAAAAAATGAATATGTATATAAACAGGTTTTGCTTAAGCACCACAAATAATCATATTCAAATTGTAAAATAGCAAACTTCAAATGAACAAGTACACTATTCTGCTATGAAGTAAAAGGAGGAACAAGAGATGAAAAAACTATTGGCAATTGTTATGGCATCGGCACTGATTTTAACCATGGCTGCATGTGGAGGTGGCAGTACCTCTTCGGCACCGGCATCCGGCAACACTGCAACAAGCAGTGCACCATCCACCAGCAGCAGTAGCAAATTTCCAACCAAGCAAATTAATCTCATTATTCAGGCAGCGCCCGGCGGAGAATCCGATTCTACAGGTCGTTTGATTGCACAGGTAATGGAGCAAGAGTTGGGTGTACCGGTTGTCTGTTCCAACAAGGCCGGTGCTTCCGGTGCGGTTGCTTTCCAATATGTCCGCGAGCAGCCTGCCGATGGTTACACCATTGGTATCTGCCCAGCAGAAATTGCAATGGTAAGCTCCTTGGGACTTTCTCCCGTTACTCCCGAAGATATGGTGTTCCTGGGTGGCGCCTGCGAAACCCCCTCAGCTGTGATTGTAAAGGGAGATGCGCCTTATAACACTCTTGAAGAGTTTGTTGAGTACTGCAAGCAGAACCCCGGCAAGGTACGCAACGCAACCTCTGGTGCAGGCTCTACCATGCATGTTGGTTCTGAGGTTTTGGCTCAGGCTGCCGGTATTGAGTTTAACTATGTGCCTTTTGATGGTTCAGGTCCTGCCTGCACCGCAGTTATGGGAAACCACGCTGATGTTCTGGTCATAGGAGTACTGGCTGCCGCGGCCGGCGTAGACTCTGGCGACCTGAAGATTCTGGCCATTTTGGGCGATGAGCGCAGCCCTGTATATCCTGATGTTCCCACTGCAAAAGAGCAGGGATTTGACGTAAACTACTCTACCTGGGTTGGCTTGTATGCTCCCAAGGGCGTAGATCCTGAAATTGTTTCTGTGTTGGAAGCAGCAGTAAAAGCAGGCGTAGAGGGCAAGCCTTACCAGGACTTTACCTCGAACAAGGGACTGACCGTTAAGTATCGTGATTCTGAAGAATTTACCAAATTTGTTATGGAACAGTACAAAATGTACTCTACCTTGATTCCTTCTTTGGAATTGAGCTAAACAAATACATAGCAAAGGGATACCGTGCGGGCTATTTTAGTCCCTTGGTATCCCTTCTAACAGAATTTCCACTCCAAACGCCGATTACCTATGGGGGAAAATATATGAAAAAATTTTTAAATGCCGACGTAATTTTCGGTACAATTATGCTTGTAATCTGTGGTGCTTTTTATAGTATGGGAATGCAGCTAGCTTCCGTTGGTCTAAAAGGCGGTATAGATGCAGGTTTTTTTCCCAGGATGCTTACAATCATTGTTGCCGTAATGTCCGTTGGCCTAATTATTGCCGGAATTGCTCATCCCAAGTCCTACTTTTCTATTGATGAACAAAACAAACCTGGAATCCGACTGATTATCGGCACATTGATGATATTCAGCTTATATATTGCTTTGTGGAAGCTTGTTCACTTCATTCCGCTGACCTTAGTGTTTTTGCTGGCAATGTCCTGGCTTCTTAAACTCAGCTGGAAGTTTTCCGTTATTTATTCAACTATTATGTCTTTTGGCCTATTTTACATTTTTGCCAGTGTTTTTAAAATTATTTTAAACTAAGGAGTGTGCTGCATGTCAGAATGGATTCAAGCGTTGGTTGGTTGCTTGCAGCCAATGGTCTTATTTTATCTGGGGGTAGGTACCGTAGCGGGATATATCATTGGTATTCTTCCGGGATTATCTGCAACAATGGGAGTTGCGTTGTTAACTCCCCTTACCTTTTGGCTGCCTGCAGAGCAGGGTTTTGCCATGCTAATTGGTGTTTTTAATGCAGGAATTTTCTCCGGTGGTATTTCGGCCATTCTTATCAATACCCCCGGCACACCCGCCTCTATTGCCACAACCTTTGACGGTTATGCTATGACACAACAGGGTAAGGCTGGACTTGCCCTGGGGTTAAATACTATTTTTTCCTGCATTGGCGGATGGCTTGGCACCTTGGTGCTGATTGTTGCAGCTTTTCCACTTGCAAGATTTGCATTAAAATTTGGCCCTGCTGAGTTTTTTGCGCTGGCACTCTTTGGCTTAACGATGATGATCAGTGTGTCTCAAAAGTCTCTGCTCAAAGGTTTGGTCACCGGTGTTTTTGGTATGCTGCTGGCAACCGTGGGCTCTGACCCTATGTATGGTGTGCCTCGCTTTACAATGGGTATTGTAGACATTATGGACGGCATTTCTTTTATTCCCGTAATGATTGGGTTGTTTGGCCTTGGTGAAGTGCTTGCACAAATGTTTGATGGCACAAATGATGATACAAAGGTTAGTTCTGTTGAGATGGGCCGAATTCTGCCCACCCGCCATGAAATGTTACGCTGTATGCCGGGTTCGCTCATTACTACTGTTATTTCGGTTATTGTAGGTGCTATTCCCGGCACCGGCGGTGATATTGCAGGTATGATTGGCTGGGACCAGTCTAGAAAGATATCAAAAAAACCGGAAGAGTTTGGTAAGGGCTCTATTGAAGGAGTAGCATCAACATGTCTGGCAAACAATGCCTGCATGGGAGGTGCATTGGTTACCATGATGACACTGGGTGTTCCGGGAGAATCTGTTTCTGCTGTGCTCTTGGGTTCT
This sequence comes from Bacillota bacterium, assembly GCA_023431215.1. GTDB lineage: Bacteria > Bacillota > Clostridia > Oscillospirales > Ruminococcaceae > Angelakisella. The sequence continues at coordinate 18,975 of JAEYXR010000010.1, read as the reverse complement.
TTAATGATGTACGGCATGGACCCCGGCCCGGCATTGTTTACTGAAAACAGAGCATTTGTACTGAAGTTTATGGTGCTGATGATGCTGGCCTATGTGGTTATCCTGATAATTGGCCTGGCATCTGCCAAATTTAGCAGCCATCTGTTAAATATCCGCAAAGAAATTATTTGGCTAACTATTCTTATTTTGTGCTCTATTGGCGCCTATTCTATGAACTCCTCCTATGTAGATTTAATTGTTATGGCCATCAGCGGTGTTGTAGGCTTTATCTTCCGCAAAATGGACTTTCCCCTTGGCCCAATCATTTTGGGTATGTTGCTTGGCAAAATGGCCGAGGCCAATTTCCGACGGGCGATTCCACTGGGCGGTAACAATTTCAGCCTATTTTACACCAAGCCCATCTGCGTTATTTTGCTGGTGCTAAGTGTGTTTTCTATCGTTGTTCCTATTTACAAGCAATATAAAGACAGAAAGAGAGCGGCAGATACCGCTAACGCTTAACCAAATTGTCATTTCTAAAGGAGTAAAAAATGGATTGCTTTTACTGTGAAAAAAAAGAGAAATTAAATGAGTTAATGATTCCGGTTTGTGACTTATCGGTTTCTCACGTTTATTTGGTACGTAATCAAAATTTCCCCGGACGCTGTGTTGTTGCTTATCGTGAGCATAAAACCGAGCTTTTTCAGTTGAACAAGGAGGAGCTTTCTGCTTTTTCTCAGGACGTTGCTACAGTAGCAAAGGCAATTAGTGATATTTATGCGGCCGATAAGATTAACTATGGTATTTTTGGCGACGGTGTACCTCATTTGCATTATCATGTTGTTCCAAAGAAAAAAGGGGAGTTTTGCTGGGGCGGCCAGTTTGATATGAACGGCAACGCGGCATTTCCTTCTGAAGATGAATTGATTACAGCTGCGGGTAAGATTGCGGCATACATAGCAGAGATAAAATAGCTTTTTAAAGTGCTGTCAGCTTCTCCGGTTGTAACCGGCATACTGGCTCTGGGATATAAGATTTATGCGGAGTTTAGGCTGCGTGGTGAAATTCAACCTTTGTGTTGTAGGTGCAAGAGTAGAAGAAGTTTTTGAGTAAGAATCGGTTTATGGCCTGCAGGAACACAAAGAAGCTTTCTGCAGGCTGAAAGGAGATAAAGATGCTGGATTTTGTGACAAATAGACGTGTTTTATGTGGAGAAGGTGCTCTTAATGAGCTGCCTTCGGTGCTAAAATGGTATGGAAAAAGCAAAGTGTTTTTGTGTGTATTTAGCACACAGGCAGTCTTTGTACAGACAATTATACAGAATTTAAAAGCTAATAATATTGAGTATGTAGTGTATGACAAAATTGTTGCCGAGCCCGATTTAACCGTTGTGGACGAAGGTACACGTCTTTGCAAAGAGGCCGGTTGTGATGCTGTAGTTGCAGTAGGCGGAGGTTCTGTTATTGACGCTGCCAAAACCATATCTATGATGGCTGAAAATGGCGGCTGCGCTGAGGACTATCAGCTTAACGGGAGAGAAGTAACAACAATTCCCCTGCTGTTTGTGGCTGTGCCCACAACTGCAGGTACCGGAGCCGAGGCCACTAAGGTAAGTGTGGTTTACAATGCCAACAAGGGCTTTAAAAAGGCTCTTTACCATAATTCTATGATTGCAGAAGTAGCTATTTTGGACCCGGCAACCACAGTTGGACTGCCGGCAAAAATTACGGCAGCAACGGGTATGGACGCCATTGTACATGCAATAGAATCCTATGTTTCTAACAATGCCAATGTTATTTCTAAAATGTATTCCCTAAAGGCACTGGAGCTGTTGGTTGATAATATTGAGGAAGCCTGTTTTAACCCTACCAATTTAAAAGCACGAAGCAACATGCTGCTGGGAAGCTACTTTGCCGGCTGTGCTATTTCTGCAGGCACAACACTGGCACACATTGTAGGCCAGCCTTTGGGAGCGGTTTACCACATTCCTCATGGTGACGCCTGTGCCATTTTCCTGATAGAATCCATGAAGCTGAACCTTGATTTTTGCCTGGATGGATATGCAGAAATTGCCAGAGTGCTGAAGGTGGATACCACAGACAGAAGCAACAGAGAGATTGCACTGGCAGGAATAGAAAAGCTTGATATGCTGCGCAAAGCAATCCATGCCCCCAGCAGCTTAAACGAGTACATAAAAAAAGAAGATTTTAACATGGAGGCTATGCTGGATAATATTCAAACCTCTATGGGCCATATTAAAACAAACCCCAGACAGGTAAGCAGGGAACTGTTTCAGGAATTGATTGAAGCCTGCTTCTAACCTGCAGTTAAAAGGTGGATAAAGCAATGAATTTTTCAATACAAGAGGCGCTTGCCCGGCATAAAATTGTAGTAGGGATTCGTGGTGTGGATGAAACAAAACTGCTGAGCACCATACAGGCTTTGTACGATGGCGGCATACGTTTGGTGGAAATTACATATGACCAATCCTCCTCTACCCGTTTAAGGGACACAACAAAAGCAATTGATACCATCTGTCAAAGGTTTGGAGAAGACTTGGCTGTGGGTGCCGGTACAGTTTTGACCAGTCAAGAGGTGGAGCAGGCAAAAGCTGCGGGTGCAAAGTACATTCTTTCTCCCAATTGCGATAAAGCCGTAATTCATAAAACCAAGGAGCTGGAGATGGGCAGTGTGCCTGGTGCAATGACACCCAGCGAGGTGGTGAATGCCTATAACTTTGGCGGAGATGTAATAAAACTGTTTCCCTGTGATTGCCTGGGGCTCAATTATATCAAGGCGTTAAAGGCTCCTATTAGCCATGTGCCTTTGCTGGCAATGGGTGGCGTAAATGCTCAAAACCTGCGGGATTATTTAAAGCTGGTGGAGGGAGTAGGCGTTGCTTCTGCCATTGTGGACAAATTAATGATTGCACAAGGAAACTTTGAAGGAATTACCAACTTAACGCAGCAATTTGTCCGGCAGCTATAATCCTTTATGCTGCAAACTGCTGTAAAAATCCTTTTCCTCTTTTAAGGGGAGAAAGGGAGGACTATGGTATGAAAATTACACAAATGACCTTATACAAGGTTCCACCTCGTTGGCTTTTTCTTAAGCTTGAAACCGATGAAGGACTGACGGGCTGGGGAGAGCCGATTATAGAGGGACGTGCGGATACGGTAGCAGCAGCTGTTGAAGAGTTTCGACAATTACTCATGGGCAGCGACCCTATGCGCATTGAGGAGCTATGGCAGATGATGTACCGCGGTGGTTTTTATCGTGGTGGTCCGGAGGTAATGAGCGCCATTGCGGGAATTGATCAGGCATTGTGGGATATTAAAGGCAAGTACTTCAATACGCCTATTTATAACCTGCTGGGCGGTGCATGCCGTGACCGGCTGTGGGTTTACCGATGGATTGGCGGTGACCGCCCTTCAGATATTAAAAATGCAGCACAGGAGGCCAAAGAACAAGGATACTCCGCCATTAAAATGAATGGCACCGAGGAAATGCATTATATAGACAGCTTTAAGAAAATACAGGCAGTCTGCGATCGTGTTGCTGCTATTCGGGACGCGCTTGGACATGAACTGGATATTGCTGTAGATTTTCATGGCAGGGTACATAAAACAATGGCAAAGGTTTTGGCCAAAGAGCTGGATCAATTTAAGCTGATGTTTATTGAAGAACCGGTATTAAGTCAGAACAATGAAGCATTGCGGGAGATTGCCCGTGCTACCACTACTCCCATTGCCACAGGAGAAAGAATGTTTAGCCGCTGGGATTTTAAGAAGCTGCTGCAGGATGGCTATGTAGATATTATTCAGCCTGATCTTTCGCATGCGGGTGGTATTAGTGAGTGTAAAAAAATTGCTGCAATGGCAGAAAGTTATGACGTTGCAGTTGCACCACATTGTCCCCTTGGTCCTATTGCACTGGCTGCCTGCATCCAACTGGATAGCTGCACCCCCAATGTATTTATTCAGGAGCAGAGTTTGGGTATCCACTACAATAAGGGCGGAGACTTGCTGGACTACTTGGCAAACCCCGATATCTACCGGTATCAAGACGGCTTTATTGAGCTGTGCCAGCTGCCGGGATTAGGGGTATCGATAAATGAACAGGCTGTGGCGCAGGCTGCAAAAGCTGCCCCAACGTGGAAAAACCCAATTTGGAAAAACTATGATGGAACCATTGCAGAATGGTAACCGAAAGAGGTTGAGAAGTATGAAGAATTATATTATCACCATTGACACCGGTACAACCAATACACGCACAATGCTGTGGGATGAAAACCGCCAATTGATTGCCACCGCAAAAAGCGCGGTGGGTGTTCGTAACACAGCAATAGACGGAAACAATCAAAAACTGAAGTCTGCGGTTAAAGAGTGCCTGGAAAGCCTGCTCAACCAAGGCGGTATTACCTACGACCAGGTTAAACGGGTGATAGCCAGTGGCATGATTACCTCCAATGTGGGGTTGGTAGAAATTCCTCACCTGGTGGTACCTGCCGGTGTAGACGATTTGGCACAAGCAACTCAGCCGGTGCTTTTAGAAGATATTTGCCCGTTGCCCATCTACTTTATCCCCGGTGTAAAGAATTCTGCCGGGCCAATTACACTGGATAATCTTGAAGGCATGGATATTATGCGTGGAGAAGAAGTAGAAAGCGTCGCCATTTTAGAGGAGTTGTTTGAGGGTAAGCCCATGCTGCTGGTGCTGCCGGGTTCACACACAAAGTTCATTTCTGTAGATAGCCAAGGGAGAATGACCGGATGCCTTACCTCCATTACCGGTGAATTGTTGGCATCTATTACCAATGACACCATTATTGCAGACGCAGTAGGCAGAAAATTTGTAGAGACAGAAACCTATGACAAAGAAATGACCCTGCTGGGCTTTCAAACCGCTCAAAGAAGCGGATTGGGAAGAACCTGTTTTTCTGGAAGAATCTTAAACCAGTTTGTTACAAAGGATACCAGCAAGGTGGGTAATTTTATTTTGGGTGCGGCTTTGCAAAGTGATGTAATGGCAGTTAAGAACTCCTCGGCCCTGACCACCGGCAGGGATACTCATGTAGTGGTTGGCGGAAAGAATCCGCTGCGACAGGCAATCTATGATATTTTGGTAGAGGACGGTTATTTTGCCGATGTTCAGCAGTTTGAACCGGATGGCAATATGCCTTTGTCGCCTTTGGGTGCATATATTATTGCAGGCAAAAGCAATATCCTGTAGGAGGTAGTAAAGATGAAGGTAGTAATTACAGATTATCAGTATCCTAATGTTGATCAGGAGAAAAGAATAATTGCAGAAGCAGGCTTTGAGCTGTTTGATTATCAGTACAAAGATGAAGAAAACTTAATACGGGTTTGCCGGGATGCTGATGCAATTATTGTGCAGTATGCTGAAATTACAAAATCGGTTATCGACTCGCTGCAAAACTGTAAAATGATTATCAAATATGGCATTGGAGTTAATAACATAGATGTAGACGCAGCCTCCCAAAAAGGCATTTATGTATGCAATTGTCCTGATTATGGTATTGATGAGGTTGCCAACCATGCCATTGCACTTTTGTTCTCACTGATTAAAAAACTGCCGATAATACAAAAGGCTTTTCGCAGCGGAGATTGGGGAAACAGCAGTTTGGTTCCGCTTTACCGTTTGTCCGGTCAAAAGCTGGGGCTGGTTGGGCTAGGTCGGATTCCTATGTCTGTAGCAAAAAAAATGGCAGGTTTCAATGTAGAGATTTTGGGCTATGACCCGTATCTTTCTCAAGAAGCAGCAGACCGGGCAGGAATAAAACTGGTGGATTTTGATACCCTGTGCCGCGAGTGCGATATTATTTCCATTCATTGTCCTCTTGTGCCGGAAACCACACATATTTTTAACAAAGATACATTTTCTAAGATGAAGAAAAGTGCATTTTTAATTAATACTGCCAGAGGACCTGTAATAAATGAGCAGGATTTAATTGAGGCGCTGGAGCAAGGACAGATAGCAGGTGCTGGTTTAGATGTATTTGAGAAAGAACCGCTGGAACAAACCAGTAAACTGCTGCAAATGGACAATGTTATTTGCACCCCGCACATTGCGTGGTACAGCGAAGAGGCAATTAATAATCTGCAAAAAAATGTTGCATTAGAGGTAGTAAATACTCTTAAAACCAATAACCCCTGGAATGCGGTGAATAAAAATAAGCTGTAAAACAGGCTGCTTGTTTTTACACTGGTCATGGCAAAGATGAAATGACAGAGCCAAATAAAAGCCGAAAGCTCCTGTGTTGCCTTTTGTGATTATTCAGTCACAAAAGGTGATACAGGAGCTTTTATTTTTGAGCAGATTATTGTTTATAAGCAGAAAGTAGATTTTCTAAAATAAGGAGTTTAATCCATCATAAAAACCGGAATTCAACTTTCTCCAAGTCCTGATTCAAGAGAGAAGTCAGTGTATTTACGACGCCAACCTCATCCTCACCCTTTGCCAAAATGGGAATGCTTTCGCCTTTGGACAGACCCAGAGAAAGGAGCATAACAATAGACTTTGCATTTACTTCTTCTCCCGAAGGGCCGGAAATAAAGATTTTGGAGGAAAACTTACTGGCGCGTTCCACAAAGTCTGAAGCGGGACGGGCGTGAAGTCCTGACTTATTAATGATGGTGGTTGTTTTTGATACATTCTGGATTCTCCTTAGTGCACTTTAGGATATAGAGACTTTTATTGAAAAAGGGCGGTAATTTTATCCTTTAAAAACTGTTCTGTTTCGTTGGCAGTTTTTAGCTGGCAAACGGTATCTGCCAGCATTTGTGCCTGCGGCAGGGTAATATGGGCAATGAGCTTTTTTATTTGGGCGATAGACGCAAGCCCCATAGAGAGCCGGCGCATGCCCATTCCAATGAGGACTGCGGCAGCCAGCTGATCGCCTCCCATCTCACCACAAACACTGATTGGTTTACCATAGCGGTTAAACTGCTCAACCACATATCGGATAAGGCGAAACATGGCAGGGCTGTAGGGCTGATAATATTTGCTGACAGCAGGGTTCATTCTGTCTACGGCTGTGGTGTACTGGGTGAGATCGTTGGTGCCGATACTGGCAAAATCTACCTCCTGTGCGGCCAAATCTGCCAACAAAGCAATAGAAGGAATCTCTATCATGATGCCGACTTTCATCTCATTGCTATAAGCGATGCTGTTTGTATCCAACTCATCTTTAACTTCCTGCAAAATGGCTTTGGCTCTGGCAATATCATCCATACTGCCTACCATGGGGAACATAAGCCACAAATTACCGTAAACACTGGCACGTAGACATGCGCGAAGCTGTGTTTTAAAAATATCCACGTTATCAAAGCAAAGGCGCAGAGCACGGTTTCCTAAAAAGGGATTTTGCTCTACCGGTAAATCAAGGGAGTCCACTTGTTTATCACCGCCAATATCCAAGGTGCGGATAATAACAGGGCGATGATCAAACTCCATGAGTACCTTTTTGTATACTGACAGCTGCTCTTCTTCGGAGGGCAAGGTATCCTTCCCCATGTAAAGGAATTCTGTGCGAAAAAGGCCAACTCCATCGGTAAATTGGCTGCCGGACAATTCCTGTACGCTGGCAGATCCTACATTTAATTCAACCTCTATGTAGGTGCCGTCAGAAGTGATAGGCTTTGTGTGTAAATATTGTTTGGTTTCTGCGGCTTCAGTGGCAAAAGAAGCCTTCCTGCGTTTATAATCTTGAAGCTCTTGTGGAGTTGGGTCAGTAATCATCATACCGCTGACGGCATCAACAATAATGGTTTGATGCGGGCGCAGCAGCTCCATTGCTTTTTCAACCCCCGAAATGGCAGGAATTTCATAGCTGCGGGCAATAATGGCACTGTGTGAGGTAGCACCGCCCACCTCGGTAACAATAGCCTGCACATTTTGACGGTCTAAGGTGGCGGTGTCAGAAGGATGGAGGTCATGGGCCACAATGATAACTGGTTTTTCCAGGTTGGCCAAATTGCTTTCCGCAACTCCATAAAAGCATCTTAACAAACGGTTTTTTACATCTTGCATATCAGAAGCGCGCTCTCGAATCAGTTCATCTTTTGATTTGCCGATGATTTTGATGTATTTATCATAAACAGTTTGAATAGCCCAATCGGCAGATAATAAATCTTCTTCAATTTTTTCTCTGATATCCTCATCCATGGCAGCGTCCAAAAGTATATTGATGTGGGCAGCAAAGATTTTAGATTTTTCAATATCCGAGCTGGCTAGTTTAGTACGAATATTTTCCAACTCTGTTTTGGCGGCATCCAAGGCAGTTTGGTATTTTATAAGCTCTGCAGAAACATCTTTAACCGCAATTTCAGTTTTGTTTATGGAGGGCACAAAGGGCGTATAGTGATAAACTTCTCCAATTGCGATGCCAGCAGAGACGGCGTTTCCCTGTTGTTTCATTCCATTCTCCTTTTCTATGTTTACATTGCAAAATATTATGTTAGAAAAGGATAACCACTGGCTAATCCAGCAGTTATCCTCTCTCTTGCAGCAGACCTGTTATTCCACATATCCCAGGTCACAATTTAAAACCTGGCTTTCATCAAGACGAGAAAGAACGACCTTTTGAGGAGTAATAAGCTGCTGAACCGGCTGCAGCTGTCCATAGGAGTCCGGTAAGTTCCACATACCATCTTCCACAGTAAAAAGAGTGAGGTCACCAAAACAACCATGTCTTAATTTGCCCAGCAAAGGCAGCCGGTACATAGCCGCAGGAACGGTGGTCACTTTGTTTACAGCGTCTTCCAAAGACATGCCCAGGGCCATAAGCTTACTCATGACAACTGCCAAAGAGTAAACAGGGCCATTCATATTTGCTACATAAATGTCTGTGCTGATGCTGTCAGGAAGGTTTCCGGCATTTGCAGCCCGATGGTACACTGTCCATGAAAAGCTTTCCTTGCCATGGCCAACATCAATCAGTACTCCCCGCTGGCGCGCCCTTACAAAAGCATCTTTCAAAGAACCGTCAGACTCAAAGGGTGAGATTTCCTTTCCGTGGTAGCTGTGGGTCACAATATCTCCCTTGCGCAGTAACTCTACAATCTCATTTGGATCGGGTGGGTATCTTCCAATATGTACCATAACAGGTAAGTCAAGTGTGTCACCCATCTCCACAGCTTTTTTTACCAAGTCGTAGCTTTGGGCGCCTGCAAGGGAGCCGCTGCACAGGCACTTTAAACCTTTTACAAGCTCCGGGTGGGCTTCCTTTGCAGCGCGAAAATATTTTAGATTGATATGCGAAAAATCAAGAGGCTTGTTATGGGGAGCAAAGCCTTTATCACAATGGCACCCCAGCAAACAAAAATGGCGGGTTTGCTCTTTTGCTGCCTGTGCGGCAAAAGTCTCAATATCCAGCGGAGCGACTGAACCGGCCTCTATCACAGTGGTAACGCCTCTGCGGCAGCCCAAATCATCGGCATCGGGGCAGCCTTCCTCAATCTTTCGCGTTTCGCCCCTGGTATGAATATGAATGTCAATCATACCCGGAGAAACAAACATGCCGGAAGCATCTACAACAGGGCAGTCCTCAGCTTCAATATGGGTATTGATTTCCTCAATAAGCCCATTTACCAATAAAATATCCTTTTTGTCTCTTAAATACCCCTCAGCGGGGTCAATAAGAAGGCCGCCTTTAATCAGTAATTTTTTCATGACAATACTCCGTTTCAACTTTGAATATTGCCGCTAACCAAGTAGTTGATTAAAACAAGTCTGAAAACCTAAAAGATTGTTTTTATGTCTTCGTATATTTTTTTAACCAAAACTACCTGTGTCAGCTTGGTTTCTTTGTTAATGATAGAACTGTAAACATGAGGGATGATTTTTTCACAGCCCGCATCATAGCATATCTTTACAATTTCCTTTACATTATCCGGGGCTATGCCTCCGGTAGGCTCCATGACAGGAATACCTGCCTTGACGGCTGCACTGGCAACAACCTTTAGTTCTTCCAAATGTGCAGTGCCATGAATATCAAAATACTTGATAGAGGGAAGGCCCAGATCTTTCATCAGTGCCATGGCATCTTCTACATCAACAACAAGGTCCTTGCCTTGGCTGCTGACAGGGCCGGTTGAAATTTTAACTTTGCCGGGTATGCCTGTAGGACTGATAAGGCAGTTTACAATGGTGTTGTTACATCCGGCAGCGGCCAAGGCACCCTGGCAGTACATGGCTCCGGTAAATACCTCGTTTGCATGCCCCGGGTCGGTTTGCGCGGCAACCTCTGCAACCATTTTCCACTGCTTAGGGTCACCCGCACCAAGTCCCACAGAAACATTGGTAAGCTTTTTCATGTATTCCTTTACCACAGAAACGCAGGAATCTACAGTGGAGTAGTTTTTGGTGAGAACACCCACCAAGACATGTCCGTCCAGAACATCTGCTACTTCAACCGCGTTATCCAAATCACGAGCCAGAAGGTTTACAATAACCTTATCTCGATAAAAATCCAGTCTTTTAAATGACATTTGTTTCGCCTCCCAAATTGAACTTATGCCAGAAATGCAGCAGGTTTACATGCAGCGCTGAATCATAAAATACTAATTAAACAGCATTGCAAATTGTTAAGGCAAACCCGTGTATCCCACATCTCTTCCATTACATTGTTATCTTTAGCCGGTGCAGTTTAGCAGGCTTCCAAAATTTGTTTCATTTTGTTGGCGATAGCTTCGCAGTCACCGGGGAGCAGGGGACGTGGGTCAAAGAACAAGGTTCCCACATTGGCAAAATGGTCCCTGATAAAAATACCGGGGTCGCCTGCCTTAAGCTGATTGGTAATATCCTGAGCGGACAGGGGGCAGGAGGCTGCAACATCTACTTTTACACGGCTGATCTTGCGTCCGGCCTCATCTACAGATTTGCTGATGGTAATATAAGGCAGACCTTGCAGCAGGTTGATTAAAGTGTCTACCGTAGACTCCAAATGGGCATCGTAGTCTTCCATATTTCGGCTTGTATAAATTTCAATGGCTTTTACAAGTCCCATCATACTTTCCTTGCCAACCTTCATAGGGCGGCCAATGCCTTTGTACTGAAGCTTAGCGGCGTCAGTAAGGTCTTTTTTACCGGTGATAAAGCCGGAAGTAGGCCCTTCAATGGCCTTGGCGCCGCTGTAGCATACCAAATCTGCACCCATGGCGATGTATTTTCTCAAATCTTCTTCTGCAGAAGCATCAATAATCAAAGGCAGGTGATGGCTATGTGCAATTTCCACCATGTCCTGAATGGAAACCATACCTTTTTGAACACAGTGGTGAGACTTTACATACAAAAGGGCTGCTGTTTTGTCTGTAATGGCACCAATAATATTTTCTTTGGAAACCTTGTTGGCACAGCCTACCTCAACCGCAACGGCACCCATTGTGCGAATCATTTGTGTGACAGGAGCACCATAATTTATGCAATGCCCCTTTTGAATAATAACTTCATTTTTCATTCCCGTGGTATTGGGAATCCGTTCTACCTTATCAATATCATAACCTGTCATAACAGCAGCAATAGATAAACAAATGGCAGCAGAGGTGTTGCTGGTAACGCAGGTGCCTTCTGCACCGGTGAAAGCGCTTATCATCTCTCCTACTTTATCAAGCAGTTCATCAATCACCACATAGTTTTGAGCTGCCTCTACCATGACCTTGCCTGTTTCTTCATGAATGGTAGAAACCCCCAAAGCCGTCATTCTGCCGCTGGCGTTAATGACCCGTCTAATACCGTTTTTTTCGTAAATTGTAGACATAGACCCTCCATTCTTTCATCTTCAAGGGTTGGTTTTACCTTATTACCAAAAGTTTATATCAGCAAATAGAAGAACCATATCCAAAGGTGAAAATTAATAACAAGTTAACGTTGAAATGAAAAAGGTGGAGAAAGGGAGCAATTCCCTTTCTCCCCTTATTGGATTTATGTAGGATTTATGCAGGAATAGGGAATACAAATGCTAACAGCATAGCCCCCAGGATGGCACCGCCGACAATGGCTTTGTCCATTTTAAAGAAGAGGGCTGCACCAAGTATTGCACCAATGCCTGCAGGGATGCTGTAGCTGATAGCAGACATGATAATCAGTGGACCAAGATAACGACCTGTGGCATTGCCGGCACCCATCATAATATTGGTACCAGAAGCTGCCATGCCGGAGGGCATTGCTTTTCTGACGGTAATGATGACAATACCCAATGCACCGCCGATAACAGCGCCGGTAAGCAGGGATAGGATAAAGTTGGTGACCAAAAAGTCCAAACCAACGGACATAAGCAGAGCGGTCATACCTGTACCTACGCCGGTCATAAAGGAACCGCCGATATCCAAAATTCCTACCAGAGGACCTTCCATGATACGGGCAAGCAGGAAGCCGGTGCAGTAGCCGATAGGTGCTGCATAGTCGCCTGTTGCCATACCCTGACGGAGCATTTCTGCCTGTGCAATTTCATTAAACAGACCAAAACCATGAGTGATAAGCATGTGACCACCACCCAGCATGGTTGCGCCTAGCAGAGCGGTCAAAATGGGGAAAGTCCAATCTTTTAATAATGCTCTGCGTAATTTACCCATACCCAAAACGCTTGTTTCTTCACGCATTTTTTCCATAATAGTAACCCCTCTTTCTCAATTATCCCAGGAAGCTGGAAAAGGCAACCAACAGTTTGGCCCAGAAGCCGCGGCCGGTGCCGATAACAATAAACAGTACGGTAATTACAGCCAGCATAATCTTAACGGTCTTGTTGTAGCCGTTATCTTCCACAGATTGACCGATAATGATACCCAGTACGCATCCGGGAACTGCGTTGCCCATAATTACATGAGACAAACCGCCCAGAATGGTACCCCAAATACCGGTTGTTTTGCCTGCGTCCAAGGCAGCAAGCCAGAAGATGATGGGCATTACGGTACCGATCATCAGGTTAGCGGCAGGAGTCAAAATTCCGCTGGCAATGACAGAGAGCTGTTCGGGAATGAGGCTGGCGATGCAGTTTAGCAATGCAACGGTAATTGCACCTACCACAGCACCAACAACGCCCATTTTTGCCGGATCATGCATGGTTTCTTCAACCTTTTTGTTTTTAAGGAGCAACATACCGGCAGACCAGTTGGGAATGATACGGTGCAAAACGTCCTGCGTTAGTGCGCCGGCGCCAATGACAGAACCGGCAGCGTTGAAGAAGAAGCCGAGACCGAAAGAGAAGTGAGCAACAGGATCCCCCTTACAAGCGTTCAATTCACCTAATGTACGGAATGCGCCCATTGCCTGCACCTCAGGAGCGTGGAACATTCTGGCCGCACCGGCAGAAACAGCCGCACCGCCCAATGCGCCCAGAATCAGAGATTTCAGTAAAACTTCAAAAAACATATTACCTCTCCTTTCGCGATATTGCCACTGGGTTTCCCCAGTAATCAATGAAGTAAAATTAGATGTATTTGACCCTCACAATTACCTTTAGCTGAATGTGATAATCCTGAATTTCCTTGGGGGCAAAAAAGCCAAAAAACTTTTGTACTGAGGTTTTTTCTTCCTCCTTCAGCAGTATCACATCCTCCGGTTCCATATGGATAATAAGACCATCAGTAGAAGAATACACTTCTTTTTTTAGCTTTGTAAAAACAGCTGCGACGGCTTCCTTCTTGTTTTTTCCATATGCCTCAAGGATGAACTCCTTTGTTTCTGTTTTTAAGCATGACTGTCCTATAATATCCATATCAGCACTGCCCTTTCATTGTAAATTAATCTTCGGTAGGCTTGCCGTTTACCTCATAATAGGTTTCTACCAGCCGCTTACCCAGTTCCTCTACATCCATAAAGCCAAATCCCAAAACCTTAATTCCGTCCCGAACTGCGGTGACACCCTCATCAATGCTGCGCATAGAGTGCCGACACTTGTAGCCGTACTTGTTGGCTGCCATCAGTGCACCGGCACCGCCGCTGCCGCAAAAGCTCAGGCCCAAATCAGCATTTTCCTTGTTCATCACATCGCCCAGTTTCATGTCGGCCGCCATACCCGGAATTACAATGGCTTCACCACCTGCTTTGCGAATACCTTCGGCAACATGATTGCCTTTGCCCATCCGTTCACCAATCACAACCACTACCTTTTTTGCCATTTGCTAACACCTCTTTTTTGTAATATTTTTTGTTGGCTATAAAATAATTTTTTGCTATTTTTTCATTTTCATTATTGCAGTCTGAACATGTATTGTCAGCAATGCAAGCTCGGAATGATCCAAAGTAACCTTGTAGGCGTTTTCCAAAGGTTTAATAACCTTTCTGGAAATCTCCAATGGTTCTTCCTCCAACTGCGTAAGTACCTCGTCACCCAAGTCCTTCACCTTTTCACCGGTTTCCAGACGCTTTATCAGGCCCATGGCGTGGGAAGCAAAACCAATTGCGCTGTTTTCGCCAAAAGTTACCCCATATACTTTTAAATCTTCAATCAGAGCAGGCACATACTTTTCTATGGCGCCGTAATACTCCTTTGGCATCTCCATTTTTTCTTCCATGCTCTTGACCAATTCAAGTGCGGTCATCCCGTGTTCCCCTTCCTAGTTTCCAGTTTGTTGTATTATTGCTGCATCTGCACAACGCCGCCCACTATGGCATAATCAGGGCGGATGGATGTTGTGCCGCTTAGTACATTACCGTCAGAATCTGTGTAATCATAATGGCCGTTTTCCATATGAAAAACAGTAATATCTGCAAGATAACCTTCCTTCAGTTTGCCTAAGTCTTTTAAAGAAAAGGCTGCGGCGGGGGCTGCGGTAACCTTCTCAACACAATCCTCCAAAGAAATTCCCAGCGCCATCATCTTATCCATGGTAACGGGCAGGCTGTACACCGGACCGTTTACATTTTTTACGTGCAGGTCTGTGCTGATGACATCAGGGTAAAAGCCCAGCGCAAAGGCTGTTTTAGCGGTGTTAAAATTGAAGCTTTCTTTGCCGTGACCCACATCAAAAAGCACGCCTCTATCCCGGGCTGCCTGGGTTTCTGCTTTGATTTTGCCATCCTGCAGCAGGCCGTTTATTTTACCGTGGAAGCAATGTGTCACCATATCGCCCTTTTGCATAACTTCAAGAACGTCTTCAATGTAAGGCAGAGGATTTCCAATATGTACATAGAGGGGGATACCAATACGCGAGGATAGTTTTTTTGCCTCTTTAATAGGTTCTATTCCCAGTTTACCTACAGTGCTGTTGCTGGCTCTTGCTTTAATTGCAACAATATAATCCTTGTATTGGTAATAAACCTTTTCTGCCAAATCAATATCATACTTTGAAGGGTCGTCTGCCTCGGGTTTAACAAACAGCCCTTTGCGGGAAAAATGCATTTCTGAAAAAACACGGGTTTTGGAAGGTTGGATGTAGTTATCAATAAATTCCTTCAGATTCTCAGGGCCGGCAGTGCCTGCATCACAGATACAGGTTACACCGGTTTTGACACCGATACTATCCGGCTCCACACCCAAGTCACAGCCGGGAAAAACATGAGCATGGATATCGATAAATCCCGGGGCAACATAGTTGCCCTGCAAATTGATGACCTGCATATCCGCCTCGGGGGGGATGTCATCGGCTATTTTATCAATTCGTCCGTTGTTGAGAAGAATGTCTTTTTTAACTCCCAACAAGCCTTCACTTTTATCCAGCAACAATCCTCCTGAAAGCAATATTCTGTTCTTCATAATAAAACCTGCCTTTTATCAATCTTAAATAAAGTATCGCATCAATGCCAGGGCTTCCTTATCGGGAATTTGCACACCATATTCAGAGGATGTTTCTCTCAAATGGCTGACCAGATATTCATAAATTTCCAGGTGTTCATTTTTATATTGTTCACTGGCAAACTTACGATTAGAGGAGCCCTTTCGCCAGCGGGGAATGGACATTAAAATGTGTATCACCAATCCAAAGGCTTGTTCGCAGGAAATTTTAATGTTAAAAATTTGGCTGATTTCTATAATGGCACTGCCTATTTTAGCTAAAATCATTGAATACTGAAGCATTGCATTTTCTTCTGCTACTGAATCAATTACTTTTGCTTTGGTCATGGTAAAGGTGTCTACAATATCCTTCAGTTCCTTGTGACATTTTTCTTTTTCCTGGGCAGAAACATATTTGTCTACTACTTGTTCCAGGCTACTGCACATATACTCTTCATCTTGAGGCAGCTTGTTAAACTCATGAACACCTATTTTACCGTTTAAGTAGTTGTTGATATGCTCAATTTCCATGGCGCTGATAATAGGGCTTACACGGAATACAGGTTTGCTTAACTCGGGCATTTCTACTGTACTGATGATAAGATCAATGTTTTTTAGTGTATCGGTGTCTTCCACATCCAGTGCAGCCATGGTTTTGATAATTTCTAACTGCGGGATATTGTTGCGGATACGATTTTGTAGAACTTGCGCTGCGCCCCGGCCGGTGTTGCACACAATGAGTGCTCTTTTGTTTGTATGCCTGTTGCATTCTTCAATGCTAGCAGCAATATGGATGGCGATGAAGCCAATCTCATCTTCATCCAGAGCAATTTGAGTTTCACTTTCAAAAACCTCTGCCATTTGGTACACAACAGTAAAGATATCGGGGTAGTTTGCCTTCATTTGTACCAAGAGGGGATTGGGAGAGGAGATATTTAAATAGTGCTTTTTTATGGTAAGCCGTAGATGGCTGAGTAAATTTATTTTAAGTTTGTCCCTAAAATAATCTGGCATATCATAGCTGGGGTTAGATTTTAGCAGCTCAATCATTTTATCCAGAACGGCAGAAAGTTTTTCCGTTATTTTATCATCTGCCTTAGGCGGGAATTTGGTGTTGCAAAGAATCAGCCATAAACCAAGCTGGTCAACTTCTTCTTTTTGCAGTTTTAGTTTATATTGGGAGTTTAAACCATTGGCAAGCAATGCTGCTAATTGGTATTCCCGTAACCCTTTATTATTGGGGTGGACTTCTTTTTCGGTAAGAACCGCCCCTTGCTGAACCCGGTAAACCAGCACTGCCATGTATAGCAAAAAGCGAATATGATCACTTTCCGGCATGATGTAGGGCATGATTTCTTTAGAATATTGAAGCAATTTGGCCAGAGCATCCAGGTCGATGGAGGAAAGATAGTTTAATGCCAAGGAACGCAAATTATTTTCGTTTCGGGGGAGACTCTGAATAATTCGGGAGGTAAGTGTATAGCGGGTAATGGTCTTGCAGTCTGTCAAGAGCTTTTCCAAAGCGTCAACCAGACAAAACCTGATATCAGACTCTTTTCCCTGCAGCTTGTAGCCTTCGCCTTTTTTACTGGTGATAGTTAAGCGCTTGGCAGCAAGCCCTTGCCGCATACTGTGCAGATCACCCATGATGGTAGGCCGACTCACCAAGAGTTTGCCTGCCAAATCGTCTGCGGTTACAGCACAGGAGCTAAAAAGAAGCTGATAATAAATGATTTCACACCGTTGTTCCGGCGTAAGCACCTTAACAACCTCAGAATCGCTGCTTAGGGACGCCACCAGCTGCTTCCGTATGGGGTCACTTATTTCAATGCTTATCCCACAATTGGGTTTTTTAATAAGCTCACCACCACGATTCTTTATCCATACCCCAACAGTATCAAGATCGTAGCGTATGGTGCGCTCACTAAGTTGAAACTGCTTTGCAATAGCCCTTACCGGTACTGGTTCGGTAGTACCGAGCAGATAACCAAGCAAAGCCTGCTGCCTGCTGGTAAGCTGGATCATGGTCAATACCCTTTCTTTCGGCAAAACAAAATCAGATTTTTGTTTTTTAAGTTCATTCATCAGCATTCTTTCCTTTGGCTAAATTATAGGTGAAACGAGTATAAGCTACAACACAAGAATCATTCATAGGTATTGTTGCAAAACTTTACAAACTAATCATACATTCTTTACATAGTCCGAGACGTATTTTTTAACTTGTGCAGGTTTTAAAGCTTTGTTATGGGATAAAACAAGGCAATTTATGGTGTTGATTGATGCTTGTGCTTGTAGCTTAATAATCAAGAAAAAACAAGTAAATAGATTGCAACATTATTATAGCATTTCTTTTCCTACCACAACGGGACAAATATTCTATGAACGTACTTCTTAGTGTGATTTTGCCAAAGTGGCAGGGAAATAACAACTTCCATGTGTCTGACAGGAAGTCTTGCCATGGCAGTAGCTTTTGTTTGGTCACACATCAACAGTTACTGCCACTAAAACAAACACAAAAAGCCGGCAACCAGACTTAGTTTCATCTAAATCTGGATGCCGGCTTTTGTTATACATAATAAATAGTTATTTTTTAGGAAGGGATTACTTTTTTCTTGGGGGTGCGGTTGTTTTTCCCTCTACCAAAACACTTTGATACTCAACGCGGGTTACACTTCCTGTATCGTAAGAATGGGGATGATCTTTGGCTTCCAGTTGGTTTTTTAATAAGCGGAAGGCGCTTCTTCCTTTTTGAAGAATAGAATGCTCTACTGTTGTCAATTGAATTCTGGAAAATCTTGAAAAAAGCAGGTTGTCAAATCCACAGACACTGTAATCTTGTGGCACCATGTACCCTCCATCTTCCAGGGCATCCATAACGCCATAAGCCACCATATCGTTAATGGCGACAAATGCGGTAATATCCTTATCTGAAAGCGCCTGCTTGGTCAGGCTATATCCAACCTGATGTTCAATATCCACGTTATCACGTTCTTCGGCAATATCCACATGTCTTTCTAATACAATAACCTTTCCATTGGGGCATTCTTTTTGGTACGTATCACGCAGCCCTTCCAATCTTCTGTATCTGGCGGGGTGCCCCGGATTTAGCGTGGTTGTAATATAAGCAATATGTTTGTGTCCAAGTTTTATCAGGTGCCGTGCAACCAAAATACCGCCGTTGTAGTTGTTAAACTCTGCCATGTCCATATTGGTTTCCGAGGACCGGTCACCAATGACCACAGTCGGTATAGTCTGGGTGATTT